>JBDTIW010000146.1:0-7895 GCA_039936215.1 Caulobacteraceae bacterium
CGACCATGGTGCGCGCCGATCGGGCACCGACACGAAAGCTCATCTCCAGAACGGAGGCCGGCTATCCCGAACGCCTGATCGCGCGGCTTGGCGGAGATGCGCCGCAATCCATCACCATCATTGGAACGCCCGCGCCCCTGACCGGCCCGACGACGGCCTTCCTGTGCTCGAAGGAAACGCCCGGCGCGACCATCCTCAAGGCGTTCGATCAAGCGGCCGCCTGGCGCGACGCGGGAGTCACCGTGGTCAGCGGCTTTCATTCGCCTCTGGAGAAGGAGTGCCTGGCCATATTGCTGCGCGGCAGCCAGCCGGTCGTCTGGTGTCCGGCGCGCAGCCTCGCCGCCCTGCGCCTCGCGCCCGAGTATCGTCGCGCGTTCGATGACGGGCGGCTCGTCCTCGTTTCCCCGTTCGCCGCGGGCGAAAAGCGCGCCACCGCCGCCCTCGCACGCCGCCGCAACCTGTTCGTCTCCGCTCTTGCCGACGAGGTAGTGTTTGGCTTCGTCGCGCCCGGCGGTAGTCTCGCTTCCCTCCGCCATGCGATAGAAGCCTGGGGCGGCAGAACCCGCGAACTTCACGCCCAGTGAGGCGGTCGGGATAACTCAGGTAGCTCGGGGACAGGCGTGAAGCCGGAAGCGGCTTGGCGGGTACGGGGGGGCTCCCCTGATTGTTCCGCAGACTACCCCACATGAGCACTTGACATTTAGATTGCAATATGCAATCTTCGGCCCGTGCCCTACACCGCCTCCCCCTTCGCGCCGTCCGACACCGTTGCCGACGCCGGAAGGAACAACGAATCCATCGCCTCGCCCTCCATCCTCCGCGCCGAGCGCCAGTTGCGCATGCTCGAAGAGCTGGCGCGGATCGGCATGGACCTGGCGCGGGCGCTGGGGCGGCGGGCGGAGGCGGAGGCGGAGGCTGCCGGCGAGGCGGTGGACGCGGTCCCCAACGCGGCGCCCCAACCCGCCACCCAGCGTGACCCGGCCGACGCCTTCCAGCGGATCTCCCGGGCCATCCGCCTGACCCTGGCCCTGGAGATGCGCACCGACGAGACCTTGCGCGCCCTGCAAGCCGGCGAAGCGACCGCCGAAGCGGCCCGCCGCGAGGCAGCGATCCGCCGGGCCGAGGCGGCCAAGACGCGGTGTCGCCAGGCGGTCGAGGAGAAAGTGCGGGCCGTCGTCTCCCATGCCATCACCGCCGAGATCGAGGGCGACGAAGCCCTGGACGCCTGCCACGAGGCCCTGGACGAGCGGCTCGAGGACGACGAGTCCTATGAGGACCTGGCCGACAAGCCCCTGCGCCAGACCGTCGAACGCCTCTGCGCCGATCTTGGCCTCTCGCCCGACTGGAGCGCATGGTCCGACGACGACGGCTGGGCCGAGCCGGGAAGGTTCGGCCGCCACGCCCATTCGCTGTTCAACCAGCCCAGCCAATTCCCCTACGGGTGCGGCCCATCGCCGCCAAATGAGCGAAGCGCGCGATTGGAATGAGCCGAGGGCGGCGCATTCTGTCGGCGAATTCATTTGGCGCGGCGGCTGGCGGGGGTAAGAGTGGGTCAGCGGCTGTCTGAAGGGGAATTCGTTGAAATCGACACATGGACTCGCGGCTCTGGCCCTGGCGGCCGCGCTCGCGCCCGGCCTGGCGGCGGCGCAGAGCATGGATGAGATGATCGCCAAGCACATCGCGGCGCGCGGCGGCATGGCGGCCATCCAGGCCATCAACACCCTCAAGATGACCGGCAAGATGCGTCCGGGCGGGTTCGATGTCGAACTGGCCTACGACGAGACCATCGCCCGGCCGGGCAGCGTGCGCATCGACGCCACCTTGCAGGGCCTGACCGTGGTCCAGTCCTATGACGGGACGAGCGCATGGCAGATTCAGCCCTTCCAGGGTCGCAAGGACCCCGAGGCCCTGTCGGCGGACGACACCAAGAGCCTGCAGGAGGAGGCCGATTTCGAAGGCCCCCTCATCGACGCCAAGGCCAAGGGCGCGACGCTGGAAAGTCTGGGCAATGTCGATGTGGACGGCGCGCCGGCCTGGGCGATCCGGGCGACCTTGAAGAACGGCGACCAGCTCACCTACTACCTCGACCCCGACGCGTGGCTCACGGTGCGCATCCTCACCCGCCAACTGGTGCGCGGGGCCGAGACCCTGACCCAGACCGATTTCGGCGACTACGAAAAGGTGAACGGCGTCTATTTCCCCTTCGAGGTGGCCTCCGGTCCCAAGGGCTCGACCCAGCAGCAGCGGATCACCTACGACAAGGTGGTCGCCAACCAGGCGGTCGATCCGGCGACCTTCGAGCGTCCCAAGACTCCGCCAACGCCCGCCACTGGAGCCCATCCGTGAGCCCGATCAGACTCTCCGCCGTCCTCGCCGCGTCCACCGTTTTGGCCGCCGGCGCCCTGGCCGGCGTCGCCGACGCCGCCGCCGCGAAATCGTCCCCCAAGGCCACGCTCTCCGGCCCCGCCTTCACCAGCGCCACGATTTCGGGGCTGGGCGCGCGCAACATCGGCTCGGCGACCATGAGCGGGCGCATCGCCGCCGTCGCCGCCCGCGCCGAGGCCGACGGCAAGACCACCATACTGGTGGGCGCCGCGTCGGGCGGCGTCTGGAAGTCCAACGACGGCGGGACGACTTTCAGGCCGATCTTCGACAAGGAGAGCACCCAATCCATCGGCGCCCTGGCCCTCGACCCAAACCATCCCGACACCTATTGGGCCGGCGCCGGCGAGAGCTGGATGCGCAATTCCGTTTCGGTGGGCGACGGCGTCTACAAGACCACCGACGGCGGCGAGACCTGGACCAATGTCGGCCTGCCGAACAGCGAGCACATCTCCAAGATCATCGTCGATCCCGCCGACAGCAACACCGTCTATGTATGCGTTCCCGGGCGCCTGTGGAGCGACAGCGCCGATCGCGGCCTCTACAAGACCGCCGACGGCGGCAAGACCTGGAGCCTGATCCTCAAGGGCCCCAACCTTTCGACCGGCTGTTCGACCCTGGCCCTGGATCCGAAGAACCCGAACAAGCTGATCGCCGGCCTGTGGGATTTCCGGCGCAAGGGCTGGACCTTCCGCTCCGGCGGCGAGAACGCCGACACCCCGTCGGGGAGCGGCCTCTTCGTCACCATGGACGGCGGCGCGACCTGGAGCGAGATGAAGCCTGACGGCGCCAACGGCCTTCCCAAGAAGCCCTGGGGCCGCGAGGCGGTGACCATCGCGCCCTCCGATCCGAACATCGTCTATGCCCTGATCGAGAGCACCCGCAGCGCCCTCTTCCGCTCCGACGACGGCGGCAAGACCTGGGCCGAGCGCGACCGCAGCCAGGCCATGGTGTGGCGGCCGTTCTATTTCGCAAGCCTGATCGTCGATCCGAAGAACCCGGACCGGATCTTCAAGCCCGACCTGCAGCTCATCGCCAGCGAAGACGGCGGCAAGAGCTTCACCTCGGCCAGCGGCGGCACGCACGGCGATCATCACACGGTGTGGATCGACCCCACAGACACCCAGCACGTGATCACCGGCGACGACGGCGGCCTGTGGATCAGCCACGATGGCGGCAGCCGCTGGATCAAGAGCGAAAACCTGCCGATCTCGCAGTTCTATCACGTCAGCGTCGACGACAAGGACCCCTACCAGGTCTATGGCGGCCTGCAGGACAACAGCGCCTGGGCCGGCGACAGCGCCTATCCGGGCGGCATCACCAACGGCCGGTGGGAGAATCTGACCGGCGGCGACGGCTTCTGGGCCTGGGCCGATCCGGCCGCCCCGGAGGACTTCGCCTATGTGGAGACGCAAGGCGGATCGGTGACGCGGGTCAATCGCCACACCCTGGAATCGCGCGACATCCAGCCCAAGTCCGACAGCGCCGAAAAGCTGCGCTTCAACTGGAACACCCCGCTGGTGGTCAGCCCCAACGAGAAGGGGACCATCTATATCGCCGCCCAGTATCTGTTCCGCAGCCGCGATCACGGCCAGACCTGGGACAAGATCTCGCCCGATCTCACCACCAACGACAAGCAAAAGCAGCGCCAGGAGGAATCCGGCGGGGTGACGGTCGACAACTCCTATGCCGAGACCCACACCACCATCTATTCGGTCAGCGAATCGCCCAAGCGCGCCGGGCTGATCTGGGTGGGAACCGATGACGGCAACGTCCAACTCACCCAGGACGGCGGCAAGACCTGGACCAATCTGACCAAGAATCTCGGCGTGCCGGCGGCTTCGTGGGTGTCGTGGATCGAGGCCAGCCCCTACGATCCGGCCGTCGCCTACGCCGCCTTCGACCGGCACACCTTCGGCGACTTCGCGCCGTACATCTACAAGACCACCGATATGGGCCGCACCTGGAAGCGCATCGCCAGCCCCGAGTCCGGCATGCGCGGCTATGCCCACGTGATCAAGGAGGATCCCGAAAAGCCCGGCCTTCTCTACGCCGGAACCGAATTCGGCCTATGGATTTCCCTGGATGGCGGCGGGCGGTGGGCCCAGTTCAAGGGCGGCGACCTGCCCGACGTTCCGGTCCGCGACCTGGCCTTCCAGAAGCGCGACCACGACCTGGCCATCGCCACCCACGGCCGGGGCATCTGGATCATCGACGACCTGACCCCGCTTCGGGCCCTGAACGCTCAGGTCCTGGCCCAGCCGCTGACCTTCCTGTCGTCTCGGCCGGCGCAGCAGCGGATCGAGGCCAACGGCGGCTGGCCCGGCGGCGACGCCGAGTTCGTCGGCCCCAACCCCGCCGATGGGGCGACCATCGCCTACTACGAGCCGGGGCGGCACCTGATCGGCAAGCTCAAGGTCGAAATCCTCGACGCCTCGGGCAAGGTGGTGGAGACCCTGCCGGCCTCCAAGCGGCCGGGGATCAACCGCGTGGTGTGGTCCATGCGCGCCCCGGCCCCGCGCACGCCGTCGGCCGCCCAGGTCGCTTTCAACTCCGTGCAGGGCCCGCGCTGGGTTCCGGCGACCTACACCGCCCGCCTGACCAGCGGCGCGACGGTGCTCACCACCCCGGTGACCATCACGCTGGACCGGCGGGTGACGTTCTCGCTGGCCGACCGCCAGGCCCAGTTCGACGCCGCGGAAAAGGTCAGCGCCCTGTTCGGACGCATGACCGACCTGGTGGCGCGCATCAACGCGGTGCGCCAGGGCGCCGACGCCCGGGCCGCCGGCCTCGCCAACGGGGATCCGCTCAAGGCCGGCCTGACCGATTTGTCGGGCAAGGCCGACGCCCTGCGCAAGGAGATCGTCGCCACCAAGGAGGGCGGGGCGATCACCGGCGAGGAGCGGCTGCGCGAGTTCACCGACCAGCTCTACGGCGCCATCATGTCCTACGAGGGTCCCCCGGCCGCCTATCAGCTCACCCGCATCGACGTGCTGTCCAGCCAACTGGCCGATATTTCCGGGCGGTTCGACAAGCTGGCGGCCAGCGACCTGGCGTCCCGCAACCACGACCTGACCGACAAGAAGCTGCCGCCTATCGACGTTCCGCCCGCCGGCCCGGCGGGTCCCGGCGCCCCCGGCGGCGGAAATCCCGCGCAAGCCCTGGCGGGATTCGCCTTTTCGCTGCATCCCGCGGCGATGGGCGCGGAGGCGGCGGCGGAGCGGGATTAGCAGGCGCGGACGGACGCCCCCGTCACGCGATGCAAGCGGACTTCGCGCGCCACCTTGTCCGACCGCTTCGCGGCCACCTTCTCCCGCGGGGGGAGAAGGACGCATTTGCGTTTTTCTTTGTGGCCGGCGGCGGCGATGTTAGAGCCCGCCCATGCCCAGCCTCAACGACATTCGCCGCCAGTTCCTGGACTATTTCGCCGCCGCCGATCACGCGGTGATCGCCTCGGCGCCGCTGGTGCCGCAAAGCGATCCAACCCTGCTGTTCGTCAACGCCGGCATGGTTCCGTTCAAGACCTATTTCACCGGCGCCGAAACGGCCCCAGCGCCGCGCGCCGCCTCGGCCCAGAAATGCGTGCGGGCCGGCGGCAAGCACAACGATCTGGACAATGTCGGCTACACCGCCCGCCACCTGACCTTCTTCGAGATGTTGGGGAATTTCTCGTTCGGCGACTATTTCAAGGAAGGCGCCATCGAGTTGGCCTGGCGCCTGATCACCGCCGATCTGGGCCTCGATCCGGACCGCCTGCTGATCACCGTCCATGCCTCGGACGAGGCGGCGGCGGTCCTGTGGCGCAAGATCGCCGGCCTGCCCGATCGGCGGATTCTGCGGATCGATTCGTCGGACAACTTCTGGTCGATGGGCGATACCGGTCCGTGCGGCCCCTGTTCGGAGATTTTCTACGATCACGGCGAGCATGTCGCCGGCGGCCCGCCCGGATCGCCGGGCGAGGACGGCGACCGCTTCGTCGAAATCTGGAACCTGGTGTTCATGCAGTTCGAGCAGTTCGAAGGCGGCCGCCGGGCCGATTTGCCCCGGCCGTGCATCGACACCGGCATGGGCCTGGAACGCGCGGCGACGGTCCTTCAAGGTGTGCATAGCGTCTTCAAAACCGACCTTTTTCGCGCCCTGATCGCCGCCGGCGAGGAGGCCACGGGGGTGAAGGCCGAGGGCGAGGCGGCGGCCTCGCACCGGGTCATCGCCGACCATCTGCGCTCGACCTCATTCCTGATCGCCGATGGGGTCGGCCCCTCCAACGAGGGGCGCGGCTACGTTCTGCGGCGGATCATGCGCCGGGCCATGCGCCACGCCTTTCTGCTGGGCGCGGGGGAACCCCTGATGCACCGGCTGGTCCCGGCCCTGGTCGGCGAGATGGGCGGCGCCTATCCGGAACTGATCCGCGCCCAGGCGACGATCGTCGAAACCCTGCGCCAGGAGGAGGAGCGGTTCCATCGCACCCTCGGCCGCGGCATGGCCCTGCTGGACGAGGCGACCGCCTCTCTGGGCGAAGGCGACGTTCTGCCGGGCGAGGTGACGTTCAAGCTCTACGACACCTACGGCTTCCCGCCGGATCTCACCGAGGATGCGGTGCGCGGCCGGGGCATCGCGATGGATATGGCCGGCTTCGACGCCGCCATGGATCGCCAGAAGACCCTGGCGCGGGAGAGTTGGGCTGGGTCGGGCCAGCGGACGCAAGGGGCGGTGTGGCTGGCCTTGCGCGGGCGGCTCGGACCGACGCG
The DNA here is from genome assembly GCA_039936215.1 of Caulobacteraceae bacterium. GTDB lineage: Bacteria > Pseudomonadota > Alphaproteobacteria > Caulobacterales > Caulobacteraceae > Acaudatibacter. The sequence goes on from JBDTIW010000146.1 coordinate 7,131, forward strand.
GTTCTCAGGCTACGAAGCGAGCGAGGCGACGGGCGAAGTGCTGGCCCTGGTCCGGGATGGCCAGGAGTTCGCCGCCGCCGAGGCGGGAGAGACTGTGCTGGCTCTCTTCGACGCCACGGCCTTCTACGCGGAAAGCGGCGGCCAGGCGGGCGACCGCGGCGAGGTTCGCTGGCCGGGCGGCGCGGCCGAGGTCGTCGATGTCCAGAAGGAGGCCGGCGACCTCCACGTCCATGTGCTGAAAATCACCGAAGGCCGGCTGGAGGCCGGCGTCCGGGCGAGCCTGACCGTGGACGCCGAGCGGCGGGCCCGCACCCGGCTCAACCATTCCGCCGCCCACCTGGCGCACGCGGCGCTCGGTCACGTGCTGGGCGCCCATGTGGCCCAGAAGGGCCAGTTCGTCGATGGCGACCGCATGCGCTTCGATTTCAGCCATGGCGGCCCGCTCACCGAGGCCGAGATCGACGCCATCGAGGCCGAGGTCAATGCGGTGATCCGCCAGAACCTCCCCGCCGAGACCCGCGAAATGGCGCCCCAGGAGGCCATCGAGGCTGGCGCCGTGGCCCTGTTCGGCGAGAAATACGGCGACACGGTGCGCGTGCTCACCCTCGGCCGGGCGCTGAGCGGGGAGGGGGCCTATTCGGTGGAACTGTGCGGCGGCACCCATGTGGCGCGCACCGGCGATATCGCCGTGTTCAAGATCGTTTCCGAACAGGGCATCGCCGCCGGGGTGCGGCGGATCGAGGCCCTGACCGGCGAGCCGGCCCG
>JBDTIW010000147.1:0-9455 GCA_039936215.1 Caulobacteraceae bacterium
GGCCAGGACCAGAGACGCGACATTGCCCGCGTCTTCGTCGCGGTGGATGCGAAGCTCGGCGTCGTCGGCTTCTATTCGCTGGGCGCCTACACCCTGGCGGTGGAGGAGATTCCCGCCGACATCGCCCGCAAACTCCCGCGCTATGACGCCATTCCCGCCGCCCTGATCGGCCGCCTGGCGCGAGACGAGCGGGTTCGCGGGCAGGGCGTGGGAGAGTTTCTGCTCGTCGACGCCGTGCGCCGCATCCTGGCCGCCGCCCAATCCCTGGCGGTGTTCGCGATTCTGGTCGACGCCAAAGACGATCGGGCCGGCGCCTTCTACCGCCAATTCGGCTTCACGCCCTTCCTCGCCCGTCCCGACCGCCTGTTTCTGCTCGCCTCCACCGCCGTCGCCGCCATGGAACGGCTCTGACGGTCCCGCCCATTTTCCCGGCTGGCCGCTCAATCCTCCCCCAGCCCAGGGGCCGCCGAGCGTCCTACCTCACCGTGACCGCCGCCTTGAATAGCTTTTCCGGCTGGGCGCCGGCGGTGATTCCAAGGGTCATGAAATCGACCCCGGCAAACCCGGTCGCTGGCGTATAGCGGCTCACCAGCGCGGCGGTCTTGGCGCGGTTGCAGGCCGCCAACGGGCTGGGCGCCGCGAAGGCCGGAAACACTTGACGCTGGACGATTTCCAACGCGCCGTGCGCGGGCGGCTGGGCAATTCGCACCACCGGAGGGACGTCCGGCGTGCAATCGGCCTTCAGGCCGGTCACCGTGAGAATCACGATCGCGGCGCCCGCCCTGGCGGACTTTGAGACGATGGGCACGCGGTCGTGGACCAGCGTCTTTCCTTCCGGCGGACCGGCCCAAACGACGCTGTCGTCGAAGGCATAGACCTCACAGAGCGGAGACACCTTCCCGCAGACAGCCAGCCCGCGCGCCACCGGATCGAATCCCTCCCGCTCTGAGTCCACCTCGCGAGGCGAGATGATAAAGGCGCGCGGTAGGGGCTTTTTGAGGAACGCGGCGTAAAGCGCCCGGCCGGCATCGTTCAAAAACGGCACGGCCGCGACATCGTCGATCGCCGCGTAGTTGGTCGGCGCCGGAGCCAGCGGCAGATATTCCGGATAGAGGACGCGGCTGGGGAGTCCCACGCGACCGAGCAGGGCGTCCACCTTCGGCGTCCAGATCGGCAGCGCGGCGCCCGACCCCAGAAAGTTGTGGGAATCCTCGCCGAAAACGCCGTAGGCCACCAGTTCAGCCGGCCCGCCCGCCGCCGCGTATTTGGTGAATCCGGCCCGCCAGACCTTGGGGGCGAACAGATGGTCGTTGTCGCCGTAGAACCAGAGCGAGGGGATGCGGGTCGTCTTGCCGAACCGTTCCGTGCCCCTGGCCATCGGGCGGTCGGTGTCGGGGCAGACGCTCGTCGCCACGCCGCCGGCGAAGTTGACCAGCGCCTTGACGCGCGGGTCGGCCACCGCCCCATAGGCCAGGGTGTTCCAGCCGCCGAAACTCTGGCCCGACATGACGATGCGCGAGGCGTCGATCTCCGGCCGCTGCGCCATGTCGTCGATCACCGCCTGCAGGTCGCGGGCGTCGGCCAGGCCCATGCGCGCCAGATCGCAGCCGTCCAGTTCCAACTCGCCGCCCGATCCGGCGAAACCCCGCATCATCGGCATCACCACGGCATAGCCGCGCGAGACGAAGTACCAGGCCTGGAAGTTGCCGCGATAGCGGGGGTTGTCGCGCGGCTTGCCGTCGGAGCCGTGGTTGACGACGGCCAGCGGAAACGGACCGGGGCCCGGCGGCAGATAGAGGGTCGCCTGGAGCATGACCGGCCGCGCCGGATCGCCCGGAAGACTCAGCACCTGCTCGCGCAACGGCGCGATCGGACCCTCCCTGGAGTCCGCTGCCTGGGCCGCGACACGCCACGCGCCCAGGCAGAGAAGCGCGATCGGGGGTATGCAGCGAGCCAAGGATGGCACTTTTCCCCCCGCGCCGGTGTCCGTTCACTCCCCGCCGAAATGTGCGGCGGGAGCAGACCGTTTATCCAAGGTTCCCGCGTCGATGCAACGGCGTTTATGGAAGCGGCGTTGGACGCCGTCGGCGGTTGGCTGACGCCCGCTCGAACGGCAGCCCCGAAGCGAACCGGCGCATAGCCCCCGCGCCCGCATTTTCACGAAAATTTCACTTGACCCCCCCCCCCCAGTTTTAGGCATATTCAGAGCGTTGGCGCTGGCTCGACACGCGGCCACGCCGTTGCATTGTTGTTGTTGGGAATTGGGGATGGGCGCCCGGTTCGGACAGGTATCGCGGGAAGTGGCCGGAGACCGGCGCTCGCGCATCTTCGCCCGGTCGATTCCCCGCCTAGGCGCGGCGGTCGCCGCGACCGTCTTGGCGGTGTCAGCGATTGGGCGCCCCTCGAATGTCGCGGCGCGGGACGCGGCCGGGCCCACGCCGGCCGCCGAGCCGCCAAGATACGGCGAGCCGTTTCCGTTCACCCCGGCTCAGTTGTGGGCTACGCTGGCCAAGGTGATCGCCATGCCCGACGGCTACATCACACCCAGGCAGGTCGAGAATATCTTTCGACTCAAATTGATCAGGCAGCGGCTTAGGCTTGGGGATCATGGCGACAAAGTGTACGGCCTCACAGCGCCGAATGATTGGTATTTTGACCTGGAGGTAGACAACCCGCGCACTGTCGGCTCTGGCTTCACAAAACAGTCCGGCTTTACGTTTAGCTGGAGCCATTACCTGCGTGGCGAATACATCCCCAATCCTTCTATTCCAAATAACATGTGCATGGGCATGGGTACGGTGCAAGACGCAATTCGGCAAAGCGGATGGAAGCTATATTCTCCAAAGGAATATCCCGGCTTTATCCCAACCGACGAGACGTTCAATAAAGGTAGACATAGTTTTATCCGCGTGACGTATTTCTCCGGTTGTCTTCAAGGGCTAGTCATGGCCCGAGAAGCGGTGGTCGTCGCGCCATGACCGTGCCGTCTGTTTACACGTTCTCGACAATGGACTTCTGCGCATATCCAACTCGAACTTGAAGGAATTCCACCATGCCATACGTCACTCTGAACCAAGCCCTTCAAGCCTTCGCCGCCCGCACCGGCGGCGTTACGGCGGAGCCATATACGGCGCTGGTCGATGTGATTAATAACGATCCAACCCTTCAGAGCGAACTGAACACCGATTTTTCGATGGGCTATCTTCGGGGGATCGTGCCCATGGCGCCAAACGGAACCGGTGCGCAATTCAATCCGACGAATCTCACCATAGGGTTACCGATATTTCAGGGAAGTCTGGAATATCTCAATTCTGGCGACATCGCCTTCACGCTGGGCCACGAGCAAGACCATAGCGTCAACGCGGGCAACATCGCCTCCGAAACGATGAGCTTCGACAATGGCGTTCAGGCGCTGATCCAGCAAGGGGGGCAGGATTTTACCAGCCTGATCCAAGCCGATCAGCAGGCACACGCCGGGGACGAGGCCATGGCGCAGATTGCGGGTTGGAATTCCTACTATGGTTACGAAATGACCGTGAATCCAGGTATACTGGGTCCGGGTTTGGCAAGTGGAACAAAATACAGTAGTTATTTTGTGGATCAATTTGGAAACCAGCTAACCAATGGGCCAACATTTGATAGTGGTTCTTACGCATTGTCCGTGAACCCTGGTAATGTCAATGCTGAAACACGACTATATTATTATCAAGCTAACCAGATGTTAGGCGCGTTCCACAACGATAACTACGCGAATTACTACGGTGCGGCGGAGTTGGGCCAGATCATATCCAGCGACGGTACGACCGCGTCGATCGATTTTTCCAAGACCCGGCTCGATCCTACCTTGATCGCCGAGGGGTTGTCGCAATACGCGGGGGACGGGAAAAGCCTGACGCTGACCGATCCGGTCACCCAGCTTGTCTACAGCTTCACGACCGGAACCACTGGCGTCGTCACCTCCGTCACCTCGAGCCTGACGCCGAACCTGACCACGGTTCTGGTCGGCGGCCAGGGGGCCGATCCGGGCGGTTCTGTGGTAAGCCAGTCGGGCGCCTCGGTGGATATCGCCTCGGGCTATTCCGCCACGATAACCGGGAGCCTGGACGGCGTAAATCTCTTCTCCAACGCGACCGCGACAAACGCGGCCGATCAGACCAACACCTTTACGTGTTCTCCCTTCGTGGGTCGGGGCGCCACAAGCACGGCCACTTTGACCGGCGCGGCGACCGCCACATGCACCGCCCAGGGCAGCGCGGCTCTTTTGACGGTGAACGGCGCCGATATTACCGGGTTGATCGCGCCCAACTCGACGGTTGATGTCGTCCAGTCGGGGGACACCCTGACGGCGGGCAACGCTACGAGCGTGACCGTCAACCCCAACCAAGAGGCGACCCCGTCTGTGGCGACAACACGGAAACGATTTCGTCGGCATATGGAACCGTACAAACCTGTTCGATCAACGCGAATACCGGAGTGGGCACTTGGACGCTCACGGCGTCGGGCGCGAACGTTGGCTACTCTGGGGTTGGCGGCGCCAGAATCGTCGGCAACTCCGATACAATCGCAAGCGCGGGCGGTCTGAATGCGCCGATCTCGGCGACCGGAACCGGAGAAGTCTTCGATCTCAATGGCGGGGCGATCACCCTGGGCGCCGCCAGCAGCGGCTCCCTCGACGGCTCCAACGTCAAGCTGTCGTTCAACGGCGACGGCACGATCGACGTCACCGCCGGCATGGGCGATTCGGTCTATGGCTTCTCGGCCGGCGACTACGCCAATTTCAGCGCCAACACCGCCGGAACGCTGATCGGCTCCGGCGGCCGTTTCGACATCCTGGGAGCGGGTGTGTCGCTAACCGCCTCGAACGACGCCGGGGTCCTGTCCGCCGGCGCCTCGGGGAGCCTGTTCGGCAACAACCTCACCCTGGGGTTCAACGGCGACGGCACGATCAACGTCATGAGCGGCAAGGGCGATTCATTCTCCGGCTTCCTGACCGGAGCGGACGTGAATTTGAGCGCCAACACCTCGGCCACCCTCATCGGCGCGGGTGGGCTTTTCAGCGTCCTGGGCGCGGGCGTGTCGGTTACCGCCTCGAACGACACCGGGATTCTGTCGGCCGACGCCTCGGCCATCGTCACCGGAAACAACGACGGGGCTAACGTCGGAGCCAACGCCGCGATCACCGTCCACGGGGCCGGCGCCGACGCCATCCTCCAGTCCGGCGCCGCCGCCACCTTCGTGGGCTCGGGCAATACCGGCGCCGACGCCTTGAACGTGACCGGCGGCCTTCTCACCTTCACAGGGACCGGCGAGATCGCCAAGGCGACGGGCGCGACCATCGACCTGGGAAGCGCCGCCACCGGGGTCACGATCGACAATACCGGCAACACGGTGAACGACGTCGCCAATGTCAGCGGCGGGATTGTCAACATCGGCGCCAGCAATATCACCACGTCGGTCGGCGGCCTGGGCGTCCAGGTCGATGGCGGCTCGGCCACCCACGAGATCATCCAACTGTTCGGCCAGGACGTGACCGTGAACGCCAGCAACGCCTACCAGGTCAATTTCGTCCAGGGCAGCACCGGGGGCGTCGCCAACGGATCGAATAACACCGTCCTCCTCGGGACCGACGTCAACGCGACGGTGAACGGCAACGACAATGTGGGTTTCAACGGCGATCCGGGGGGCGGCGGCGGAACGAGCCTGACGTTCAACGGCACGGGCGCGGACTATCTTTCGAACGGCTCGGTCTACCTCGCCAGCACCCGGACCAACCTCACCCTGAACGGGCTCGGCGTCACCGTGCAGGATGTGTCTGGCGTCACCGGCGGCGTCGTCAACGTCAACGCCACTTCGGACACGGAATCCGTTGCGAACGCCACGCTAAATCTGGCGGGCAATATCTCCACCGAAGTGCTCGGCGCGGGAAACCTGATCAACGCTCCGACCAGCGACGACGGCAGCGGCGCCAACTTCATCACCGTGGGCGGCTCGACCGGCGCCGACACCGTTAACTGGCTGGGCGGCAACCAGGTCGGGGCCGGATCGTGGAACGTCCAGTTCAACCCGACCTCGAGCGAGACGGCGCTGATCAGCGACTGGAGCGGCGCGAACGCCAGCGGGACGCAGTTCGACAACCTGACCGACTATACGAACAACACCTCCCTGCTCAACTGGTACAATCCGGAATCGGGCGTCTCTTCGGTGAGCGCCGATTTCACCGGCGTCGATGAGACCGGCGCCATCACGACCGAGGGCCTCGACACCACGAACGGTTACAGCGAAGACTTCACTTTCCAATACGACTCCTCCAATTCCTTGCTCGGGTGGGTCCAAAATTACTATCAGGGAAGCAACCACCTCGGCTACGCCGACTTCAACAGCACCGGCCAGATAACGGACTATAGCGGCGCCTATGGAAATTACGGCTACTATGTGGGGGGCTATGATTTCGCCAAGTCGGGGGACGTCAAGGCCAGCCGGGCGGGCGGCCAGAACATCGCCAAGATCGCCGCCTTCGACGTGGGCCACGGCCAGATCGGCGCCGCGTCCGCCGCCGAAGGCACCCGGTTCCAGTCCGAGCTGACCACCCTGGCGCCGGCGACGGCGGGCATCCTCGCCCCGGCGGTTCACGCCGCCCGATGGACCGGCGGCGCGATCACCTGGAGCATCGCCGCCGGGGCCGGGCCGGCCGGCGCGCCATTCAGCGGCGCTCTGTCGGCGCCCTACCAGTCCCTGGTGCAAAAGGCGTTCGCCGCCTGGGCGGCGGCCACCGGCCTGAAATTCGTGGAAGTCGCCGATTCGGCCAAGGCCGACATCCGGATCGGCTGGGGCGCGTTCGACGGCGCGGCCAGCGGGGTGCTGGGCTATACCAGTTCGCCGGTCAAGGACGGCGTTTTGCAGGCGGGCGCGGTGATCCGCCTGGAAGACCCCTCGCAACTGGCCCTGACAGCCGACGCGGGCGGCCAACTGGCCTATTCCGGAACCGACGCGGAGTTCACCCAGGTGCTGTTGCATGAGATCGGTCATGCCATCGGCCTGGGCGACAGCGCCGATCCGGCCTCGATCATGTATGCGGTGGCCGGCGCGGCGGATCGGACCCTCACCGCCTCGGACATCGCGGCGGCGGCGGCCCTCTATGCCACCACGCCCGGCGCGGCGACGGCCCTCGCCAGCCAGGCCTTCCGGGCTCCGGCGGGGTCGCAAGTCTCGCCGATCGGCATGAACAGGGCGCCATCGGGTCAGGTGGTCGTGCTCTCCAACGCGGCGACCGCTTCGGCCCTCGCGGCCACCCACGCGGCGCCCGCCCCCCTCGTCCGCTTCATCCAGGCCAGCGCGGCGTTTGGCCGCCCGCCGGGCGTCGCCGAGCGCATGGACTACTATCCGGCCGAGGTTCGGATGAATCTTTCGGCCCCCCGCGCGGCCCTGGCCTGACCAGCGGTCGCTTGCCCGCCTTCCACCTGATCTCGGGCCTGCCCAGGTCCGGCTCGACCCTGTTGAGCGCGATCCTCAAGCAGAACCCGCGCTTCATGGCCGGCGTCACCAGTCCCGTGGCGGCGCTGGTCGGCGCCCTGCTCCCCAAGATGAGCGGGACCAGCGAGTTCGCGCCCTTCTTCGACGACGAGCGCCGGCGGCGCATCCTGCGCGGCCTGTTCGACACCTATTATGGCGCGATCCCAGCCGGCCATCTGGTCTTCGACACCAACCGTTCGTGGACCGCCAAGGCCGCCCTGCTGCGCGATCTCTATCCGGAGGCCCGCATCGTCTGCCTGGTGCGCGAGGTGGGCTGGATCATCGACAGCATCGAGCGCGTCCTGCGAGCGAACCCGCTTGAGGTCTCGCGGATGCTCAATTTCCAGACCGGCAGCTCGGTCTATGGACGAGCGGAGCTGTTGATGAATTCCGAGAATGGCCTGGTCGGCCTAGCCTGGAGTTCGCTGCGCGAAGCTTGGTTCAGCGACAACGCCACGTCCCTCATCGTCATCGACTACGACCGGTTCACGCGCGATCCTCGGGCGACGATCGCCCGCCTCTACGCCGAACTGAAGGAGCCGGCCTTCGCGCACGACTTCGACAACCTGACCCACGACGAACCCGACTACGACGCCACCCTGGGCATGCCCGGCCTTCACACGGTGCGGGCCAAGGTCGAGCATCAGCCGCGCACCCCCTGCATTCCCCCCGACATCTTCGCCAACTACAAGGACACCGCCTTCTGGACCCGGCCGGAGATGAACCGGCGCGGGGCGGTGGTGCTGTGAGAGGCTACTCCTGCCGCCCCGCTCAATCCTCCTCCGGCCCCGGACCGGCGCCGACGTAGCGCGGCTTGGGCGGGGGGAGGACGTAGGCGGCGGTGACCACCAGGTTGAGCGCCAAGCCCGAGGTCGGGGCGGCCAGCGACAGCAGGGCGGCGGCGAAAAGCAGCGCCGTCGAGGCGCTGTATTGCACCGTCATCTGGCGCGGAAAGCCGCTTTCCAGACGATCGTCCATCGGCCGCCGATCCCGCGGGACATAGAGCCATTTTGCCAGCCAGCGGTGTGGATGAAACGCATGCCGAGCCCCTCCGTGAGATTAACATGTCTCGTCAACGGCTTCGGCACGAAGACCGGCGCGACGATCCAGCTCTTGAGGTTGATCACCATGGGTCGGATCTGTCAGCGCGTCGCCGCCCTACCCGCCTTCACCGCCGCCGAAATGTCCGCCATCGGGCGGAAGAGGACCATCGGACTATCCTTGGAGGGCAGGAAACCCCGTCGGCGCCAGAACGCCGCCGCTTCGTCATCGATGGCGTTGACGATCAGAGCGCGACCGCCGATCAGGCGGGCCGCTTCCACGCAGCGGGTCAGAGCGTGCTTGATAAGACCGGAGCCGATTCCCCGGTCCGCCCACGCCTGGTCGGTCGCGAGCTGGCCGAGCAGCAGGCAAGGAACCGGATCGGGGGGCTGTCCGGTTCGGATAGACCTGGGCATGACGTCTGGGACCACGGAGGTGGGCGCAAGTCCGTAGTAGCCCACGACCCGGCCGGCCTCGTGGACGACCATGACCACCGTGAAGCCCTTCCGCTGATTCCCCAGCGCCCGCGTCTTCAGCCAGGCATCGAGGCCAAGCTTGCCGCAGGAGAAGGCGGAAACGTCGTGTTCGGCCGTCAGCGGCTCAGGGGTGGAGATGGCCACGAACGGACGGTCACCGGTCCTCGGCGACCGTTTCCCAAGGCGCCTTTCGCTCCAGAATTTTCACCAGTTCGGAGGGCGCCGTCGGCGGCCCGGACACGATGGCCATAAAGGCGTCGAAGCCGGCCGGGCTCATCCGGATCGGCGCGCTTTGCATGATCACATCCTCGGCGGCGCGGACGGCCGCCTCGCGCACGAAGGCGGTTCGCGAGCGACCGCGGAGGCCGGCGGCGCGGTCGATGATGGCGATATCCGCCGCCGGCAGCCGCATCGAAAGCGGATGGTCCC
>JBDTIW010000148.1:0-5592 GCA_039936215.1 Caulobacteraceae bacterium
CGGCGTCCGCTCCGGCCATGCGCCGGCGCAGATAGAGAGCCACCGCCGCGCCGCCGCCGGCCAGCACCAGGAGCGGCCCCAGCCACAGGATCACGGTCTGACCGTCGAACGGCGGCTTGAGGAGCACGAAGGTCCCGTAGCGCTGGACGATGAAGGCTATGGTCTGGCGGTCGCTGTCGCCGGCGGTGAGCCGCTCGCGCAGGATGATCCTCAGGTCGCGGGCCAGGGCGGCGTCGGAATCGTCGATGGTTTGATTCTGGCAGACCACGCAGCGCAGCTCGCCGCCGATGGTCCGCGCCCGCGCCTCCAGCTTGGGGTCGGCGAGCTGTTCGTCGGGCAGCACCGCGCGCGCCTGGCCGGTCAACAGCACGGCGCCGAAGGCCAGGGCGGCCATGCGATTCACGACGCCGCCCTCAGCCGCTCCATAAGGGGGGCGATGGTGCGCACCCAGTCGTCGGGCGAAATGGGGCCGATCTGCTTGTAGCGCACCACGCCCGCGCCATCGATCACGAAGGTCTCGGGAACGCCGGCCACGCCCAGATCGATCCCGGCCCGCCCGGAGCGGTCATTGCCGACCTGGCCGTAGGGATCGCCGTTGTCGCCCAGATATTTCGCCCCGTCGGCGGCCTCGTCCTTCCAGTCCAGGCCCTCGATCGGCACGCCGCGCGCCTTGAGGGCCAGGAGGACCGGATGCTCGACGCGGCAGGCGACGCACCAGGAGGCGAAGGCGTTGAGGAGGCGGGGCTGGCCGCGCAGGTCGGCGGTCTTCAGCCCCGCCTCGCCGGGGCGGACCGGGGGCAGGGCAAAGGCCGGCAGGGGCTTGCCGATCAGGGTCGAGGGCAGCTGGGCCGGATCGCGGTCCAGGCCCACGGCGAAGGCGGCGATCACCAAGCCGAACAGCAGCACCGGCAGGAGATAGAGCGCGCCCCTCATGCCGACACCGGGACCGTTTGCGCGGCGGCCACACTCGTCCGCTTGACCGCCGCCCGGCGCAGCCCGCGGTCGGCCAGGGAAAGGGCGCCGCCGAGGGCCATGATCAGGCCGCCGCCCCAGATCCAGCCGACCAGGGGATGGCGCCACAGCCGCACCACCAGGGCGCCGGTCGGGTCCTGATCGCCGATGGAAATGTAGGTGTTGCCGAGCGGACCGACCCCGATCGCCGCCTGGGTGGTGTGGGTCTGGCTGACCGGATAGAAGCGCCGCTCCGAAATCAGGGTCCGCGCGCCGCCCACTCCCGAGACCTCGAAGCGGGCTTGGTTGGCCTCGTAGTTGGGTCCGCGGACGATGTGGACCGATTGCAGAGTCACCGTCTTGCCGGCCAGGGCTGTCGACTGGCCGGCGGTCAGGGTCAGCACCTTGTTGGTCTGCCAGGCCGAGACGGCGGTGATCCCCAGGGTGGTGACGCCAAGGCCGGCGTGGGCCAGGACCATGCCCCACACCGCCAGCGGCGTCGTCCGCGCCAGGCGCAGGACCTCGGTCCCGGAGCCGTGGCCGATCCGCCAGCGGCGGGCCAGGACGGCGGCGGCGGCGGCGATCAGCCAGACGCCGAGCGAAAGACCCAGGACGGACAGAACGCGGCCGAGGCCGGCGAACAGGGTGGCGACCACGAGCGCCACGCCGGCCAGGACGAGGGGCGCGGCCAGCCGCCGGACCAGGGTGCGCGCCTTGTCGCGCTTCCAGTTGAGCATGGGTCCGAAGCCGGCCAGCAGCAGCAGGGGGAGGAAGATGGGAACGAAGGTCTGGCGGTAGTAGGGCGGGCCGACCGAGATGGCCTCGCCGTGCACCGCCTCGACGAACACCGGATAGAAGGTGCCCAGGAACACCGTGGCGGTGGCGGCCAGGAGGAAGAGGTTGTTCAAGGTGATGCCACCCTCGCGCGACAGGGGGGCGAAGAGGGCGCCGGTGCGCATGGCCCGTGCCCGGGCGGCGAACAGGGTGAGGGCCGAGCCGGTGGCGGCGGCGATGATGGCCAGGATATAGACCCCCCGCCGCGAATCCAGGGCGAAGGCGTGGACGCTGGTCAATATGCCCGAGCGGACCAGGAAGGTGCCGACCAGGCTGAGGGAAAAGGTCAGTATGGCCAAAAGGATGGTCCAGCTGATCAGCGCCCCGCGCCGCTCCAGCACAAGGGAGGAATGCAAGAGGGCCGTGCCCAGGAGCCAGGGCATGAAGGAGGCGTTCTCCACCGGGTCCCAGAACCACCAGCCGCCCCAGCCCAGGGAATAATACGCCCACAGGCTGCCCCCGGCGATGCCGACGGTGAGGAAGACCCACGAGGCCAGCACCCAGGGGCGCACCCAGCGCGCCCAGCCGGCGTCCACCCGCCCCTCGATCAGGGCGGCGATGGCGAAGGAAAAGGCGATCGAGAAGCCGACATAGCCGAGGTAGAGGATCGGCGGATGGAAAACGAGGCCCGGGTCCTGCAGCACTGGATTGAGTTCTGCCCCGTCGAGGGGGGCGGGAAAGAGGCGGGTGAAGGGGTTGGAGGTGAACAGCAGAAAGCCCAGGAATGCCGCGCCGATCATCCCCTGGACGGCCAGGACCCGGGCCTGGAGGGTGTCGCGCAGGGGTCCCCCGAACAGGGCGACCGCGCCGCCGTATAGGGCCAGGATCAGCACCCACAGCAGCATCGAGCCCTCATGGCTCCCCCACACCGCCCCGAAGCGGTAGATGAGCGGCTGGGCGCTGTTGCTGTGCGCAGCCACCAGGGCGATGGAAAAGTCGTTGGCGAGGTATGCGGCGGCCAGGGCGGCGAAGGCGATGGCCACAAAGGCGGCCTGCAGGAGGGCGGCGTTGCGGCCGATGGCCATCAGGGCGCCATCGCCGCGCCAGGCCCCGAATAGGGGGACGATGGCCTGGGCCAGGGCCAGCACCAGGGCCAGAACAAGCGCGAACTGGCCGATTTCGGCGGTCATGCTAGGCGTCTACCTCTTTGGCGGCCGCGGCGCCATGGCGCACACGTCTCGAAGAGACTCGCGGCGGCTTGCCCCTCCCCACCGCTTCGCGGGGGAGGATCGACGCCCCCGTCGAACGCCCTGGAGGACGAAGGGGGGCGCCGCGCGGAACCAAGTCGGCGCTCCTGGGTTACGGCCACGCTTCGATTCGCCACTGGGAAGGGGCCGGGCCATGGCTTTCAGCGCCGACGTTCTGACCGAACTGCCGCCCGAGGATCTGCCGGAAATCGGCCCCAAGGTGCGCGACGGCGACCTCCTGCTGTGCGCGGCCAAGGACCCGTTCTCGCGCCTGATCGGCTGGAGCACCAAGAGCCCGTGGTCGCACATCGCCATCGCCTGGCGCTGGCCGGCGGTGGATCGCCTGCTGGCTTTCGAGTGCGTGCAGCACATCGGCGTCCACGCCGTCGCCATCGAGCGGTTCATCAGCCAGACCAGCAGCGGGACCCGCCCCTATCCCGGCAAGATCGTCCTCGCTCGCCATAAGGACATTCCCAAGGGCGACGCGCTCAAGCCCATGGCCGACTTCGCCATCGACGCCATGGGCGACCGGTTCTCGCCCGGTGAGATCATCAAGATCGCCACCCGCATCACCGTCGGCCGGCTCAATCGCCACATGCCCAAGTCGCTGGGCGCCAAGGATGAATTCATCTGTTCGGAATATGTGGACCGCTGTTTCCGCGCCGTCGGCATCGAGATCAAGTGGGATGGGCTCGGCTTCATCGCCCCCGCCGACTTCGCCTTCGATCCCAAGGTCGAGGCGGTGGCGCAATTCCAGACGCGGTAGGCGGCGGGGGACGTTTTTTCCTCACCCTCTCACAGCGCCTCGCCCCTGAGCAGCCGCGGCAGGTCGCCCAGGGCGCCGCCGGCCTCGCGCATGAAGAAGCGGCGGGCTGGGCCCAGGGCGCCCACGGCGGCCACGCCCGCCCCGCGGGCGGCGCGCAGCAGGGGGTTGTCGTTGGAGAATAGGCGGGTGAAGAGGTCGGTGGCCAGGGCGACGCCGATATTGTCGACGCTGCGCCAACGGGCGTAGCGGTCCAGGGTGGTCTCCGCGCCGAGATCCTCGCCCAACCGCGCCGCTTCGGCCAGCACCTGCGCCAAGGCGGCGGCGTCTTTGAGGCCCATGTTGAGGCCCTGGCCGGCGATGGGGTGGATGGCGTGGCCGGCGTCGCCCACCAGGGCCACGCGGGGACCGGTCAGGCGATCGGCCAGTTGCAGGGATAGCGGGTAGCAGAATCTGGGACCCTCCACGGCGATCTCGCCCAGAAAGGCCCCGAACCGGCGGCGCAGATGGGCCTCGAACACCTCGGCCCGCGCCGCTTTCAGGGCCGCCCCCCGCCGGACGCTTTCGGTCCACACCAGGCTGGCCCGGCGCCCGGTCAGCGGCAGGATGGCGAACGGACCGGCCGGCAGGAAGTGCTCATAGGCGACGCCGCCGTGATCGTGTTCAAAGGCGACGGTCGCCACCACTCCAGCCTGTCCATAGTCCCAGCCGACCGTCCCGATCCCCGCCTCGCGGCGCACCAGCGAGCCGCGCCCGTCCGCTCCCACCACCAGAGGCGCGGTCAGCGCCCTGCCGCCCTCCAGGGTGATGCGGGCGCTTTCCGGCCCCGCCTCGACCCCCGTCACCCGCGCCGGGGCCAGGACCTCGATCCCGGCTGCGTGGACGGCGCCCGCCAGGCCGGCGCGGATGTGGCGGTTCTCGATCATGTAGCCGAGCGCGTCCCCGTCGCCCCGCCCGCCGATCTCGGCGGCGTCGAAGCGCAGGAAGGCCGATCCGGCCGGCCCCCCCGCCGCGCCGGGCGACCGGCCGTCGGTGACTAATATCTGCTCGATCCGCTGGGCGTGCGGCTCCAGGAAGGGCGCCGCCCCCACCGCCCGCCACTGGCGGAAGGCGGAAAAGGAGATGGCGCTGGCCCGGCCGTCGAAGGTCGGGGCGCTCTGGGCCTCGAAGGACTGCGGATCGATCAGTATGGCCTTGAGGCCGGCGCTCGCCAGGGCCAGGGCCAGGGTCGTCCCCGCCATCCCCGCCCCGGCGATCAGGACGTCCGCGTCGATTCCGGCGGCCCCTGAAATGGGCATCGCCTCAGCCCACCTCTTCGCTCGGCAGGCCCATCATGTGGAAGCCGGCGTCCACGTGGACGATCTCGCCGGTGGTCGAACGACCGAGGTCGGAGAGCAGCCACAAGGCCGCCCCCGCCACCCCCTCCATGGAAGTGTCCTCCTTGAGGGCGCTGAGCGCCCGGCCCTGGGCGAGCATGCCGCGGCCGCCGGAAATGCCGGCCAGCGACAGGGTGCGCATGGCTCCGGCCGAGATGGCGTTGACCCGGATGCCCTGGGGCCCGAGGTCGCGAGCGATGTAGCGCGTCGCCGCCTCCAGGGCCGCCTTGGCCACCCCCATGGTGTTGTAGTTGGGAATGGCCCGCTCCGAGCCCAGGTAGGTCAGGGTGATCATCGCTCCGCCACTGGGCATCATCGCGGCGGCGCGCCGCGCGGCGTCGACGAAGCTGTAGGCGGAAATATCCAGGGCCTGGGCAAAGGCCGCGCGGGTGGCGTTCTCGACAAACGAGCCCTTGATCTGGCCGCGATCGGCGTAGGCGATGGCGTGGACCAGAAAGTCCATCGTCCCCCAGGCCTCCTC
>JBDTIW010000149.1:0-2888 GCA_039936215.1 Caulobacteraceae bacterium
CTCGCCTGGGCGCGGACCATGTCGCCGATGGTGATCACCGGAAAGGCCAGGCCGTAGGGCGCCCCCGTGGGTCCCGGCGAAGAGGGTCCGGTGCTTCCCATGCAGCCGCCGATCACATTGGAGCAGATGATGAAGTGGCGATCGGGATCGAGCGGCCGACCCGGCCCCACCAGACTTGACCACCAGCCCGGCTTGCCGCTCGCCCGATGAGGTCCCGCCACATGCTGATCGAGGGTGAGGGCGTGGCAGACAAGGATGGCGTTGGAGCGCGCCGCGTCGAGGGCTCCCCAGGTCCGATAGGCGATCTGGAGGTTCTCGATCCGCGCCCCGGAGTCGAGCGGCAGGGGCGCGTCGCTCGAAAAGACGCTTGAGCCGCCGTCGTTGTCCGCTCCAGCGGGATCCTTCTCGCCTGCGTGCATGGCGGGGGTAGGATCGCCAAACCCTCGCCCTGTCAACTTGGCCTTGGGTTCCGGCGTCGGCGGCGAGGCGCTATGAAAGAACGGGGAAGGGCCCTTGCTCATGCGCCGATTGATTCTGTTTCGACACGCCAAGGCCGAACCGCGCGCCCCCGGCGGGGAGGATATCGACCGGGCGCTCACCCCGCGCGGCGAGCGCGACGCGGCGCTCATGGGCGGTGTTTTGGCGCGGGCCGGGCTGGCCCCCGACCTGGCCCTGGTTTCTCCGGCGCTGCGGGCCGCCGAGACCTGGCGATGGGCGCGGGAGGCCTTCGCGGGCTTCGCCGTGCAGGTGCGCGACGGCCTCTACAACGCCACGCCCGAGGAGGTGGCGGCGGAATTGGACCTGGGGACGGCCGGCGCCGACACGGTGATCGTGGTCGGCCACAACCCGAGCCTGCAGGAACTGGCGGTGAGCCTGCTCATCGACGGCGACGGTTCGGCGGGCGATATCGAGCGGGTCTCGGCCAGGTTCGGCACCGCGACGGCCGCCGCCTTGCGCCTCGACGCCGCCGGACGAGCCGCCCTGGAGGCCCTGTTCCACGCCCGCGACCACGGCGGCGATGGCCAGTAGGGTGCGGATGAGCGGAGAGGCGCGGTGACCCGCATCTATAAGATCCTCGCTCGCGACGAATGGGAGGCCGCGCTTGTCCGGGGCCGGTTCGAGGGGTCGGCGATCGACCGGGCGGATGGCTTCATCCACTTTTCCACCGCCGGCCAGGCTCGGGAAACCGCCCGCCGCCATTTTCATGGCCAGGACGGCCTGATCGTCTTGGCGGTGGAGGCGGAGAGTCTGGGGCCGGCGTTGAGGTGGGAGGCATCAAGGGGCGGGGCGCTTTTCCCCCATCTCTACAGCGCCCCGGCCGCCGCACTGGCAATCGAGGCGCGGCCCGCGCCGTTGGGGCCTGACGGCGTCCCCGACATGGGCGATCTGGTCCCATGAGCGGCCTCCACGATCTCGCCACCGGGGCGCTGCGGCTGCTGGAGCCCGAGGCCGCCCATGGCCTGACCCTCACCGCCCTGAAGCGGGGCCTGGGGCCGCGTCCCCACGCGCCGGCCGATCCGATCCTCGCCACCGCCCTGGCCGGGATGACCCTCGCCAACCCCATCGGCCTGGCGGCCGGCTTCGACAAGAACGCCGCGGTTGCCGGTCCCATGCTGGCGGCCGGTTTCGGCTTCGTGGAGTGCGGCACCGCGACCCCGAGGCCCCAGGCGGGCAATCCACGCCCCCGCCTGTTTCGTCTCCCCGAAGACCGCGCCCTGATCAATCGCCTGGGGTTCAACAACGCCGGCCTGGAGGCCTTCGCGGCCGGCCTGGCCGCGCCCCGGCGCGCCGGGGTGGTCGGGGCCAATGTCGGGGCGAACAAGGACTCCGCCGACCGCGTCGCCGACTATGTCGCCGGCCTCAATCGGCTTGGCGGCCTGTGCGACTATTTCACCCTCAACGTCTCCTCGCCCAATACGCCGGGCCTGCGGGCGTTGCAGACCGGAACGGCGCTCACCGAACTGCTGGACGCGGTGGCGCGGGCGCGGACGGCCCTTCCGGCGCGGCCGCCGGTCTTCCTCAAGGTGGCGCCCGACCTCACCGACGCCGAGGCCGTCGACATTGTCGAGGCGGCCGTTCGGTATGGGCTGGACGGGCTGATCGTCGGCAACACCACCCTCGCCCGGCCGGCGGGACTGCGCGGCGCCAGTCGTGGCGAGGCGGGGGGTCTTTCCGGCGCGCCGCTGATGGCCCCCTCGACGCGGCTGCTGCGCGTCTGCCACGAGGCCGGCGGCGGGCGTCTGGTCCTGATCGGGGTGGGGGGCGTTTCCTCGGGGGCCGACGCCTACGCCAAGATCCGGGCCGGGGCGAGCGCGGTGCAGCTCTATTCGGCCCTGATCTACGCCGGGCCAGGCCTTGTGCCCCGCATCGCCCGCGATCTGGCCGCCCGGCTGCGCGCCGACGGCTTTTCCCGCCTCCCCGAGGCGGTCGGGGCGCGATGACCGTTTCATTGCCCCGCCGGGCGCGGTGACGTATCAAAACCGCCATGGCGGACGCCGCGCCCCACGACCCGCTCATACCCGGCGAGCGCCGCTTCTTCTGGCCCGGCGGTCTTTCGGCGCGGTTGCTGCTGCTCACCGTGACCATCGTGGTGCTGGCCAATCTGCTGATCCTGCCGCCCAATCTGGCCGCCTTCGAGGAACGCTGGCTGCTCGATCGCCTGCGCGCCGCCGAACTGGCCTCCCTGGTGGAAGAGACCGCGCCCGGCGGCGTGGTCACCCAGCACGTGTCCGAGCGGCTGCTGGCCAGCGCCGGCGTCGTGTCGGTGGCCATGCAGGTGGACAACGAGCGGCGGCTGCTGCTGGCCGCCCCGCGCCTGAAGCGCAATCCCTATCTGGTCGATCTGCGGCGCGAGAACCCGATGTCGTGGCTGGCCCCATTCGAGACCC
>JBDTIW010000150.1:0-7639 GCA_039936215.1 Caulobacteraceae bacterium
CTGCCGGGGGTTCAGAAGGTCAAGAAGCAGATCGCCGAATCGGGAGTCAGCGACGGCATGATCCGCCGCCAGCGGGCGATCATCGGCTCGATGACCCGCAAGGAACGCAAGAAGCCGGACATCCTTCAGGCCTCGCGCAAGCGGCGCATCGCCGCTGGAGCCGGGGTCGAGGTGTCGGAGATCAACCGGCTTTTGAAACAGCATCGCCAGATGCAGGACGCCTTCAAGATGATGGCCAAGGGGGGCGGCAAGGGCTTCGCGCGCCTGGGCGCGATGATGGGGGCTGGCGGCGGCATGGACCGGTTCAAGGCGCTGGGCGCCGGGCGCACCGCGCCGGCCGCGCCGCCAAGCCTTCCCGGCCTGGGCGGCGGATCCCGGAACGGCCCCCCTCTTCCTAGTCTCGGCGGCCTGCCCGCCAGCTTCAATCCCTTCAAGAAAAACTAGATCTGCAAACCAAGGACCAAGTCAAAATGTTGAAAATTCGTCTCGCCCGGGGGGGCGCCAAGAAGCGCCCCTACTATTCCATCGTCGTCGCCGACAGCCACTCGCCGCGCGATGGCCGCTTCATCGAGAAGGTCGGAACCTACAATCCGCTGCTCAAGAAGGACGACGCCCAGCGCCTGGTCCTGAAGGGCGAGCGGATAACCCAGTGGCTCGGCAAGGGCGCCCAGCCCACCGAGCGGGTGGCGCGTTTTCTGGCCGCCCAGGGCCTCGCCAAATGGGAGCATGGGACCAACCTCAAGAAGGGCGAACCGCACGCCAAGGCCAAAGAGAGGGTCAAGGAACGCGAAGAGCGCGCCGCCGCCCTGGCCGCCGCGCCGCCGCCGGCCCCGGAACCTGAGCCGGTGGTTGAGGAAGCTGCGGTTGAACCGGTCGCGGTGGAGGCGGTGAGCGAGGAGGCGGCGCCGGTGGCGGAGGAAACGGCGGCCGAGCCGGTCGCCGAAGAAATCGCGCCGGAACCGGCCACGGAGGCCGAGTCCGCGCCGGAGGCGGCGGCCGAAGCCAAGGCGGTGTCGGAACCGGAGCCGGCGGCGCCGGAGGCGGTGATCGAAGCCAAGGCCCCCGCCGAACCAGCGGTTGAAGAGGAGGCGCCGGCCGAGCCGACCACCAAAAAGGCCGCGGCGCCCAAGAAGGGCTAGGCGTGACCCCTCGCCTGATCCTGGTCGGCCGCGTCGCCGGGGCCTTCGGGGTGAGGGGCGAGGCGCGCATCACCGCCTTTACGACCGATCCGGCCGCCTTGCTCGGCTATCGCGTCCTCAAACGCGAGGATGGCTCGCCAGGGCCTATCCTTGCCGCCGGCCGCGCCGTCAAAGGCGCGGTGATCGCCCGCGTCGCCGGTGTATCGACCCGCGACGAGGCGGCGGCCCTGCGCGGCCTTGGGCTCTACATCGAGCGCGACGCTCTCCCGCCCCCTGACGAGGACGAGTTCTACCTCGCCGACCTGATCGGGCTGGCGGCGACCTCGCCGGACGGCGCGGCGCTGGGACGGGTGAAATCGGTGCACAACTTTGGCGCCGGCGACCTGCTGGAAATCGAACCCGCCGATGGCGCTCCAAGCTGGTGGGCCCCCTTTACAAAGGCCGCCGTGCCGGAGGTGCGGATCGGCGAGGGGACAATCGTGGTGGTGAGGCCGGCCGAGGCTGAAGTTTAACCATCCTCCCCTTTACGGGGAGGGTGGCGCGAAGCGCCGGGTGGGGCTCTTGCCACCTGGGCGCGTATTTCCAAAGAACGCCACCCGTCTGCTCGCAAACGAACGCATCCACCCTCCCCATGAAGGGGAGGGAGGAAGAAAACTAGCAGCGCAAATCTGGCGGCGTGGCCTCGGTGGCGAGCATCTTAACCGCTTCGTCCAGGCTCAGCACCTCCTGCCGATCCGAGCCCAGCCGTCGCAGGGCGACCTTGCCCTCCTCCGCCTCGCGGCGGCCGACGACGGCGAGGACGGGGCCCTTGGCCAAGGAGTGTTCGCGGACCTTGTAGCCGACCTTTTCGTTGCGAAGATCGGCCTCGACGCGCAGGCCGGCGCCGCGCAGGGCGGCCGAGACGGCGGCGGCGTAGTCGTCGGCGTCGGAGGTGATCGTCGCCACCACCACCTGCACCGGGGCCAGCCACAGCGGAAAGGCGCCGGCGTGGTGTTCGATCAGTACGCCGATGAACCGCTCCAGGGTGCCGAGGATGGCCCGGTGAAGCATGACCGGCCGGTGCTTGGCGCCATCTTCGCCGATGTAGCTGGCGTCCAGGCGCTCGGGCAGGACATAGTCGAGCTGCAGGGTGCCGCACTGCCATGTGCGGCCGATGGCGTCGCGCAGGTGGAACTCCAGCTTGGGACCATAGAAGGCGCCCTCGCCGGGCACGCGCTCCACCTCGACGCCCACGGCGTTGGCGGCGCGCTCCAGGCTATCCTCCGCCCTCGTCCAGTCGTCGTCCGTCCCGAACCGCTCGTCGGGCCGCAGGGCCAGTTTCACCGAGTGGAGTTCCACGCCGAGATCGGCGTAGATCGTCCGCAGCAGACGGATGAAGTCCACCGACTCGGACTCGATCTGGTCCTCGGCGCAGAAGATGTGGCCGTCGTCCTGGACCATCCTCCGAACACGGAGCAAGCCGAGCAGCGAACCGGAGCTTTCATACCGGTGCAGGCCGCCGAATTCCATCATCCGGATCGGCAGCTCGCGGTAGGACCGCTGGCCGTGGTTGAAGATCTGCACGTGGCCTGGGCAGTTCATCGGCTTGACGGCCAGCATCTCGCCCTCGGCGGTCTCGCAGACGAACATGTTCTGGTGAAACTTGGCCCAGTGGCCGGAACGCTCCCAGAGGTCGCGATCCATGATCTGGGGCGTCGCCACCTCGACATAGCCGGCGGCCTCGGTGCGGCGGCGGACATAGTTCTCCAGCGTCCGGTAGAGGGTCCAGCCCTTGGGGTGCCAGAAGGTCATGCCCTTGGCCTCCTCCTGGATGTGGAAGAGGTCCATGGCCCGGCCGATCTTGCGATGGTCGCGCTTCTCCGCCTCCTCGATGCGCTTGAGATAGGCGGCGAGATCCGCCTCCGACGCCCAGGCGGTGCCGTAGATGCGTTGGAGCTGGGCATTGGCTTGGTCGCCGCGCCAATAGGCGCCGGCCAGCTTGGTCAGCTTGAACGCCTTGCCCACATGGCGCGTGGAGGGCAGATGGGGGCCCCGGCACAGGTCCTTCCACACCCCCTGGCGATAGACGCTGATCGTCTGATCGGCCGGGATGTCGCGGATGATCTGGGCCTTGTAGACCTCGCCGATCTCCTCGAAGTGGGCGATCGCCGCGTCCCGGTCCCATTCCTCGCGCGCGATCGGCTCGTCGCGATCGACGATCTGGCGCATGCGCGCCTCGATGGCCGGGAAATCGTCCAGGGAGAAGGGCGTCTCGCGAGCGAAATCGTAGTAGAAGCCATCCTCGACATTGGGGCCGATGGTGACCTGGGTGTCGGGAAAGAGTTCCTGCACGGCCTCGGCCAGGACGTGGGCGGTGTCGTGACGGATCACCTCCAGGGCTTCGGGGGCGTCGCGGGTGACGATCTCGATCGCGCCGCCGCGATCGAGGGGCCGCGCCAGATCGACGAGGCGTCCGTCCAGCTTGACCAACAGGGCTTTCTTGGCGAGGGAATGGGAGATGGCGGCGGCGACATCGCGCCCCGTGGCGCCGTCCGGAAATTCACGGGACTGGCCGTCGGGAAATTTCAGCTCGATCATTTTTCAGACTTTCTCGCGCCGATTCTTAAGCGATTTTAGGGGAGCGCGTGGGGGAACCGGGTCATAGCCCGATCCGCCGAAGGGGTGGCAGCGGAGGAGACGCCAGGCGGCGAGCGCGCCGCCGCGCAGGGGTCCGTGGTCGATCAGGGCCTTGGCCGCGTAATCCGAGCAGGTCGGTGCAAAGCGGCATTGGCGCCCGATCCAGGGCGACAGCGTCAGCTTGTAGGCGCGATGGCCCACCTTGATGACGCCGTGATAGAGATTCATGCCGTCGGGAAGGGCGGGAAAACCCGCTTCAAACCACGCCGGCGCGGCTAGTTCGCGCCGTTGCCATGGCCACGGCCTTGCGGCACGCCTCCGCCGTCGCCTCGAACGCGAGCAGGGTCGAGGCGTGGCGTGGCGGGTAGTCTTTTACCGGTTCGAGCATGGAGAGGTCCGAAAAGCGTCCCGTGGGCGTCGCGCCGCCCATCTTCAACATAGCACGAAAAGCATCGCGGGCCATTTCGATTTCGTCGACGCTGGCGCCGATGACGTTGGCCCCCAGCACGGCCGCCGCCGCTTGGCCGAGCGCGCAGGCCTTCACCTCCTGAGCGAAGTCCACGACCCGGTCGCCTTCCATCGCCACATCGACGACGACCCGGCTGCCGCACAGCTTGGCGACCTTTTCGGCCGAGGCGTCGGGCGCGGCCAGGCGTCCGGCCCGGGGCATGTTGGCCGCCAGGGCGAGAATCTTGCCGGAATAGAGGTCGTCGATCATGGCGCTCTAGTTGGGGGTGAGGTTGGCTGGGCGCCACGTCGCCAGGGTGCGCGCCTTCACCGCCTCGCCCATGGCCGCGAAGCCGGCGCGAATAGCCGGCCGCATCCGGTGCGCGATCATGGGGCCGAGCGGGCCGTCGAACATCTCGCCATTGGAGAAGATGCACCCGGCCTCGGTGAGCTGCTCGATCTCCAGATAGCGGGTGGATTTGATGAGGCCGCCGAACATCGAGAGCTTCCACAGGATCTGTTCGTTGGGCACCCAGTCGGAAACGATGGGGCGGATGAGGCGCGGCTTCTGGTCGGGCAGCGCGACTTCCAGCACGAGGGGGGCGCCGATGCGCAATACGCCCTCGGCCCGTGGGTAGAGCGGATTCCAGGCCGGCCAGCCGCTGATATCGGCGATCACCTCCCAGATCGCCTCGGCCGGCGCGGGGATCCCCAGGCGGTGCTCGAGCTTTACGCGCATCACGCCCTTTCTTTCAGTTTCCACGTCGCCCCGCCGGCGCTGTCCATGACCTCGATGTTGAGGGCGGTCAGTTCGGCGCGGATGGCGTCGGCGGCGGGCCAGTCCTTGGCGGTGCGGGCGGCGACGCGCTTGGCGACAAGGCTGTCCACCCGCGCCCTGAGCGCCACGTCCGCGCCCCCCTGGAACCAGGTTTCCGGGTCGGCCTGGATAAAGCCGATCAGGGCGCCGCTGGCCAGGAGTTGGCCCTTGGCCTCGGCGCGCTCACCCGGGGTTCCGGTTTCCAGGCGGCGGGCGAGGGCGAACAGTTCGGCGTTGGCCTTGGGGGTGTTCAGGTCGTCGTAGAGGGCGTCCATGAAGGCTATCGATGGTTCGCTCGCTTTGGCGGGAACATCGGCGGCGCGGCGCAGAGCGCCGTAGAGGGTGTCGAGGGCTCTCTTGGCCTGATCGACCCCATCGTCGGTCCAGGCCAGGGGCTGGCGGTAGTGCGAGGCGAGCAGCGCCCAGCGCAGGGCCTCGCCAGGGGCGCGGGCGATCAGGTCGTGGACCAGTTCGACATTGCCCAGGCTCTTGGACATCTTTTGCGCGCCGGCGTTCACGAAGCCGTTGTGCAGCCAGTAGTTGGCGTAGGCCGGGACGTGGTCGGCGCACATCCCCTGGGCCATCTCATTCTCATGGTGGGGGAAGACCAGATCGTTGCCGCCGCCGTGAATGTCGATGGGCAGGCCCAGGGTCTCTTCGATCATGGCCGAGCATTCGATGTGCCAGCCGGGGCGCCCCGGCCCGAACGGGCTCTCCCACACCGGCTCGCCGGGTTTCGACGGTTTCCACAGCACGAAGTCGGCCGGATGGCGCTTGTAGGGCGCGACCTCGACGCGGGCGCCGGCGATCATGTCGTCCAGCGATCGGCCCGACAGCTTGCCGTAGTCGCCGTAAGCCAAGGTGTCGAAAAGGACGTGGCCTTCGGCGGCATAGGCCGCGTTGTTGCCCACCAGGCGCCCGATCATGGCGACGATGGCGTCCATGGTCTGGGTGGCGCGCGGCTCGAACGTCGGCTTGAGGGCGCCCAGGACGGCCATGTCGGCGTGATAGGCGTCGAGATAGCGCCCGGTGATCGTCCCGATCGGAACGCCCTCCTGGGCGGCCTTCAGATTGATCTTGTCGTCCACGTCGGTGACGTTGGCGGCGTAGAGGACGTGGTCTTCGCCATAGAGCCGGCGCAGGAGGCGGAAGAGAACATCGAACACCACCACCGGCCGGGCGTTGCCGATGTGGGCGTAGTTATAGACCGTCGGGCCGCAGACATAGAGGGTCACCCGGGCCGGATCGACCGGAACGAAGGGCCGCTTCTTCCGGGTCAGGGTGTCGTGAAGGCGAAGGGTCATCGGTGCGCCGGCGCCGGGTGAGTGTTGCGGGGTCATGGCCCCGGCCCATATACAGACTGGCCGGCCGACAAGCCATTGTGGCGGCGGCGCGTTCAAAGGCATGGAAAGACCGATCCGCATGGATGCGATAACCGGCGAGCGGCGTATCGGCGGCGGGACCGATCTGGAGGCGCCCGCCAAACCCTCCCGCGAGGAGGCCATGGCGGCGGTGCGCACCCTGATCGCCTGGGCCGGCGACAATCCGCGCCGCGAGGGGGTGGTCGATACGCCCCGCCGGGTGGTCGACGCCTACGAGGAGTGGTTCGCCGGCTATCACGCCGACCCGGCCAGCGAACTCGACCGCACCTTCGAGGACGTGCAGGGCTATGACGACGCCGTCATGCTGCGCGACATCGAGGTGGAGAGCCACTGCGAGCATCACATGGCCCCGTTCCTGGGCAAGGCCTACGTCGCCTATCTGCCGACCAACAAGGTGGTGGGCATCTCCAAGCTAGCGCGGGTGGTGGAGATCTTCGCGCGGCGCCTGCAGACCCAGGAGACCCTGACCCAGCAGGTCGCCGACGCCATCGTCGATTCCCTGCGCCCGCAAGGCGTCGCGGTGCTGATCGACGCCGAACACCAGTGCATGACCACCAGGGGCGTGGGGCACCGTCACGTCTCGACCATCACCACCCAGTTCACCGGCGTCTTCAAGACCGACAAGGAATTGCAGCGGCGGTTTTTGGATTTCTGTAACCGGAGGTAGGGGGCGGTGAAGGAGGAGCGGCGTGCGAGACGATCCGGCCGCCGCCGCCCGCGCCAGTTACCAAGCCTATGTCGACAAGGACAGACCGGCGATCGAGGCCCTGATCGCGAAGGATTTCCATTTTCACCAGCCCGCTCGACAACCGCATCGACCGGGCGACCTATTTCGCCCGCTGCTGGCCGGGCAGCACGGCGATCGCCGGCTTCGACTGAACGTCGCGATGGAATCGGCCGTGAGCTCATATCGATTTCACCTGGGTTCCCGCGCAATCCGCGGACGGCAAGGCGCGCTACGCGCGGCGCTCCACCACCGCGCCGGCCATCGCCTCCCATTTGGCGGCGTTGAGCCCGATCGCCAGCAGCCACAGGGCCATGGCCAGTTCCGCGATCAGGCCGGGCAGGAATATGTACGAGGAAAGTATGTCGGCGAGCGGGGGGGCCAGGAAGTCGGCGAAACAGCCGATCAGGTAGCACACGCCGGCGATCGTCAGCAGAACGCCCAGAACCCGGGGAAAGAAGATCGACCTGAAAACCAGGACCCCAACCAGGCTCAGGTAAAATCCCGAGAAGAA
>JBDTIW010000151.1:0-9893 GCA_039936215.1 Caulobacteraceae bacterium
AATTCGGTGGAGAAGTTCCCGGTCTTCCAGGTCACCGCCATCACCATGCGGCGCGACCCCATCTACCTGACCACCCACACCGGCCGCCCGCCCGACGAGCCGAGCATCCTCGGCGAAGCGCTCAACGAAGTCTTCATTCCGCTGCTGCAAGCGCAGTTCCCGGAGATCGTCGATTTCTGGCTGCCGCCGGAAGGGTGCAGCTACCGCATCGCCGTGGTCTCGATCAAGAAAGCCTACCCCGGCCACGCCAAGCGGGTGATGATGGGGGTGTGGTCCTACCTGCGCCAGTTCATGTACACCAAGTGGGTGATCGTAGTGGACGACGACATCGACGCCCGCGACTGGAAGGACGTGATGTGGGCCCTCTCCACCCACATGGACCCGGCCCGCGACATCACCCTGGTCGAGAACACCCCCATCGACTACCTCGACTTCGCCTCCCCCGACAGCGGCCTCGGCTCCAAGATCGGCCTGGACGCCACCAACAAATGGCCGCCGGAGACCAAGCGGGAATGGGGCCGGCTGATCGCCATGGACCAGGCGGTGGTGGCGGCGGTGACGGAGAAGTGGGGGCGGATGGGGTTGGCGGGGAAAGCGATTTCGAAGTGAGCGCGCGGGGATGATTTTTTGAAAAGGGCAAGTTATGCGAGGTCCATTGCGCGCCGCGCTGCTTGGGGAACCATTGCGTCGGCCATGATCGCCGCCCTCGGGGCAATCCTGCCATCTCTCGTGTCACACGAAGGCGAACGCCAGATGGTCGATGGACCCGGCGTTCTTGATCACGGAGTCTGCTGCGCGGAACCTCTCTACCATTTCGTCAGCCGCCTCGCCATTCCAGCCGGGATCGGCTTGTTCGTTTTGTGCGCGCTCGTCACGTCTGCCGCTGTCCTGCTCCAGAACGGCACAGCGACGACTTGCAGGGAGTCGATCAATAAACTAAGTTCATCGGACTAAGTCCAGGAAGGCTCCCATGCGAACCGTCAACATCCACGAAGCCAAGACCCATCTCTCGCGGCTGGTGGATCAGGCCGTCCAGGGCGAAGCCTTTGTGATCGCCAAGGCGGGAAAGCCACTGGTCAAGGTCACGGCGATCGATGCGCCAGCGGCCTCGCAAGTCAGGCGGCGGGGTTTCCTCGCCGGCCAGATTACCGTGCCCGCGGATTTCGACGAGATGGGGCGTGAGGAGATCGTGCGCCTGTTCGAAGGCGAGGCATGAAGCTACTGCTCGATACCCAGCTCCTGCTCTGGTCGGCGCTTGGAGACGAATCGATCGGCGGCCTTGGCGTCATGCCACGCATCGCCGCGAGCCTGATTGACGACCTGAAGAACGATCTGTTTTTCAGCCCCGCCAGTATCTGGGAGGTGGCGATCAAAAGCGCCTTGGGCCGCGCGGCGTTTGCCGTCGATCCGCGTATGCTCCGCCGTAGCGTGCTGGACAACGGTTATCGGGAGGTGCCGATCACCAGCGCGCACGGGGCCGCCGTGGGCGATTTGGCGCCGCTCCACAAGGACCCTTTCGACCGCCTGCTCATCGCGCAGGCCATGGTCGAGGGTATCGTCCTGCTCACCACCGACCGAACGGTTGCGCAATATCCCGGACCTGTCCGGCGGGTTTGACGGACGGAACAACTCGCCCGCCATCTGGACATCCCCGCCACCGCCCCCTAGAAGCGCGCCCTTTCCCGCGTTCGGCGTTCGATCCGCCGGCCGGGCCGCGCGAAGAAGACCGCCATGCCCCGCCCCGCTCGCTCCGGTAGCCGCTCCAAGGCCGGTCCCTCCCAGCGCCAGCTTCGCGCCGGCGAACTGGTGCGTCACGCCCTGGTGGAGATCATGCGGGTGGAGGATTTCGCCGATCCCGCCCTGGCCGATGTGTCGGTCACTTTGAGCCAGGTGAAGGTCAGTCCCGACCTCAAGCACGCCATCTGTTTCGTCGAACCTCTGGGCGGCGTTCATGCGGTGGAAGTGGTGGCTGGCCTCAACCGCGCCCAGGGCCTGCTGCGCGGCAAGCTCGGTCACGCGATCGAGATGAAGTTCACCCCGACCCTCAAGTTCATCCACGACGACAGCTTCGACGCCGCCACCGCCATGAACCGCCTGCTGGACGATCCCCGAGTGCGGCAGGATATCGAAGCGGCGAGCGGGGACGCGGAAGACTGATGCCTCGCCGCCGCAAGGGCGACGCCGTTTCCGGCTGGATCTCCCTGGACAAGCCGCGGGGCCTGGGATCGACCCAGGCGGTAGGGCGGGTGCGGCGGGCGTTCAACGCCCAGAAGGCCGGCCACGCCGGCACCCTCGATCCCCTGGCCACGGGGATATTGCCCATTGCGCTGGGCGAAGCGACCAAGACCGTCCCCTTCCTGATGGACGCCGCCAAGACCTATCGGTTCACGATTGCCTGGGGAATTCAGACCGCGACCTTCGACCAGGAGGGGCCGATCACCGCGACCTCCGATGCGCGCCCCTCGCCCGAGGCGGTGCGCGGCGCCCTGCCGGCCTTCGTCGGCGAGATCGAGCAGATTCCGCCGGACTATTCGGCGGTGAAGGTGGATGGGGCGCGGGCCTACGACCTGGCCCGCGAAGGGGTGGCCATGACGCTCGCGCCGCGCCGGGTTGTCATCCACGACGCCCGCTTGGTCGATGCGCCGGACGCCGACCGCGTCACCCTGGAGATCGATTGCGGCAAGGGGACCTATGTCCGCGCCCTGGTCCGCGACCTCGCCGCCATGCTGAACGCGCACGGCCATGTGAGCGAGCTTCGCCGCACGCGGGTGGGCGCCTTCACCGAGGCGCGGGCGATTGGGCTGGAAATGCTGGAAGAGATGTGTCATGGAGGCGCGCCTCTGGAGGCCCTGCTTCCGGTCGAGACCGCCCTGGACGACATCCCGGAGTTGGCCGTGACCGCCGAAGACGCCTTCAGGCTGACGCAGGGACGATCGATCGTTCTGCTCCCCCGGCAGGTTGAAACCTTGAGGGCCAGGCTTACCGCCTCCCGCGCCGTTTCCGCCCATCATGGGACGCGGATCGTGGCCCTCTGCGAGATGCGGGCGGGACGGCTCAATCCCACCCGCGTCTTTCACCTTTAGACGAGCGGAAAGAGAACCCCGATGTCGATCACCGCGTTGCGTAAGACCGAGGTCATCCACACCCATGCCCGATCGGAGGGCGACACCGGCTCGGCCGAGGTCCAGGTGGCGATCATGTCCGAACGGATCGCCAACCTCACCGAACACTTCAAGACCCACAAGAAGGACAACCACTCGCGCCGGGGCCTGTTGAAACTGGTGTCCGCCCGCCGCTCCCTCCTCGATCACCTGAAAAAGACCGACGAGGGCCGCTATCAGGCGCTGATCGCCACGCTCGGCCTGCGCCGCTAGCGCAAACGGAGCGCGGACTTTGTCAGTCCGCCCTCACTCCTGATGAAAAATGCGGGCTGACAACCCCGCGCTCCCACGCCCCCACGGGAATTCGCCCACGGGGGCATAAGAAAGACCTAAACCAATGTTCGATATTCGACGCAAATCCCTCGACTGGGCCGGCCGCAAGCTGACCCTGGAAACCGGCCGGATGGCCCGCCAGGCCGACGGCGCGGTCCTCGCCACCTACGGGGAGACCACCGTGCTGGCCGCCGTGGTGTTTGACAAGAGCCCCAAGCCCGGCCTCGACTTCTTCCCCCTCACTGTCAACTACCAGGAAAAGACCTTCGCCGCCGGCAAGATCCCGGGCGGCTTCTTCAAGCGCGAGGGGCGCCCCTCCGAGAAGGAGACCCTGGTCTCGCGCCTCATCGACCGGCCGATCCGGCCCCTGTTCGTCAAGGGTTTCAAGCACGAGACCCAGGTGATCATCACCGTCCTGTCGCACGACCTGGAGAACGATCCCGACATCGTCGCCATGGTCGCCGCCTCCGCCGCCCTGACCCTGTCGGGCGTCCCCTTCATGGGCCCCATCGGCGCGGCGCGGGTCGGCTTCATCAACGGCGAATACGTCCTCAACCCCACCCTCGATCAGGTCAAGGATCCGGCCAACCGCCTCGATCTGGTGGTCGCCGGCACCCACGACGCGGTGATGATGGTGGAATCGGAGATTCGGGAGCTCAACGAAGACGAGGTTCTCGGCGGGGTAATGTTCGCCCACCGCGGCTTCCAGCCCGTCATCGACGCCATAGTCGAACTGGCCGAGCATTCGGCCAAGGAGCCGTTCGACTTCACGCCCGAAGACCAGGGCGCGATCCAGGCGCAGGTCGCCGGCCTGGTCGGCGGCGATCTCAAAGCCGCCTACGCCATCACCGCCAAGGGCGCGCGCCACGACGCGGTCATGGCCGCCAAGGCCAAAGCGTTGTCCACGCTCGGAAAATCGGACGAGAACCCGGCCGGCCTTGATCCTTCGAAGCTCGGCGGCGTCTTCAAGCAGTGCGAGGCGGACATCGTACGCCGCGGCATTCTGGAGACCGGCAAGCGCATCGACGGCCGTTCGGTCGATACGGTGCGTCCCATCGTCTCGGAGGTGTCGGTTCTGCCGCGCGCCCACGGCTCGGCCCTGTTCACCCGCGGCGAGACCCAGGCCCTGGTGGTCGCCACCCTGGGGACCGGCGACGACGAGCAGTTCATCGACGCCCTGGAAGGCACCTACAAGGAGGCCTTCCTTCTGCACTACAACTTCCCGCCCTATTCGGTGGGCGAGACCGGCCGCATGAACGCGCCGGGCCGCCGCGAAATCGGCCATGGCAAGCTCGCCTGGCGAGCCCTGCGCCCGATGCTGCCGGCCAAGGAGGACTTTCCCTACACGGTGCGCCTGGTCTCGGAGATCACCGAGTCCAACGGCTCGTCCTCCATGGCTTCGGTGTGCGGCGGATCGCTGGCGCTGATGGATGCCGGTGTTCCCTTGAAGAAGCCGGTCAGCGGCATCGCCATGGGCCTCATCCTGGAAAAGGACGGCTTCGCGGTGCTCTCGGACATCCTCGGCGACGAGGACCATCTGGGCGACATGGATTTCAAGGTCGCCGGCACCGCCGACGGCATCACCTCCCTGCAGATGGACATCAAGATCCCCGGCATCACCGAGGCGATCATGAAGCAGGCCCTGGCTCAGGCCAAGGACGGGCGCCTGCACATCCTGGGCGAGATGGCCAAGGCCATCGACGGCGCTAGAGCCGACGTCGGCGAATACGCGCCCAAGATCGAGACCATCACCATCCCCACCGACAAGATCCGCGAAGTGATTGGCACCGGCGGCAAGGTGATCCGCGAGATCGTCGCCACCACCGGGGCCAAGGTCGATGTCAACGACGAAGGCACGGTGAAGGTGTCGGCCAGCGACGGGGCCAAGATCAAGGCCGCCATCGACTGGATCAAGTCCATCACCTCCGAACCGGAAGTGGGCCAGATCTACGACGGCAAGGTGGTCAAGATCGTCGATTTCGGGGCCTTCGTGAACTTCTTCGGGGCCAAGGACGGCCTGGTCCACGTCAGTCAGATCGCCAGCGAGCGGGTGAACAAGGTCTCCGACGTCCTCACCGAAGGCCAGATCGTCAAGGTCAAGCTCCTGGGCTTCGACGACCGCGGCAAGACGCGGCTTTCCATGAAGATCGTCGATCAGGTCACCGGCGAGGATCTGACCAAGAAGGAACCGGCGGAAGCCGAAGCATAGCGGCCAGGGCGGCGAGTCGATTCACGGCCCGCCGCCCGCCCGACGCGGCCAATTCTTCTTGGCCGTCAGGGCCGCCTTGACAAGCGTCAGGAAATGCCTGACACCCCGCCCATGTCCGACGCCGCCCCTCCGCCGCCGCTCTACGTTAAGCCGCAGACGGTGTTCTGCTCCTTCTGCCTCAAGCCGCAGGAGGAGGTGAGCCAGATGGTGGCGGGGCCGGCCAACATCTTCATCTGCGCCGAGTGCGTGACCCTGTGCGTCGAATACATGGCTGGGCGCACGCCGGACCGCTCGAACTATGTGCCGCCGGAGAAGCTCCCCACCGAGCGCCTGCTCGCCCAGCTCAAGCCGGTCGACGAATCCGCCCAGGGCAAGAGCAGCCAGCTGAGCTGGCTGGTGGCGACCTTAAGGGCGCGCGAGGTGAGCTGGGCGGCCATCGGCGCGGCCCTCGGTGTCTCGCGCCAGTCGGCTTGGGAGCGGTTTTCTTAAGGAGCGCGGCGGCGGCGATAAGCCGCGCGCATGACGCCGATGGAATAGTTTGACATTCCGTGCGCGGGTGTATGGTCGCCGTGGGAGACCGGTCCAAAGACCCATGACCCAAGGCGCGTTCACCCGCCGGCGTTTGGCGACCCTCATCGGGGCGGGTATGCTTTGCCCGCGCGCCGCCCTTGGCGCGGTAGTGGAGGTCAAGACCGCCTCGCGTCTGACGCCGCTGGCCGACCAGACCTACATCCCGCCCATCAGCCTCTCGACGGTCGCCGACATCTATCGGCGGATGACCGCGCCGATCACAATAAACGGATCGGGGCCCTTCGCCTTCGTGGTGGACACCGGCGCCAATCAGTCGGTCCTCTCCGAGGAGTTGGCCGCCCAGCTCGGCCTCGCCCAGGGCCCCGTCGAGCCCCTCAACGGGGTCGCCGGAGTCGAAAGCGCGGCGACCACCAAGGCCAGCTTGGGGATCGGCGGCCGGGGGGAGAGCGACGTGGTGTTTTCGGTGCTGCCGGCCAAGGCCATCGGCGGCGCGGGCATGCTGGGCCTCGACCGGCTGGAGGGCCAGGAGCTCACCCTCGATTTCCAGGGCCAGACCTTGGCGATCAGCCCGCCCGGACGACTGTGGCGCGACCCCGCCGACATCGCGGTCAAGGCGCGCCGGCGCGACGGGCAATTGACCCTGGTGGACGCCGACTTGGCGGGGATTCCCCTGGTGGCCTTCCTCGATTCGGGCGCGCAGAACACCATCGGCAACATGGCTCTGCGCTCGTTGGCGGTAACCCGCAACCCGGCCAGCCTGTGGACCAACACCCCGATCGTCAGCGCCACCGGCCAGACGATCGACGCCCAGATGGCCGACCTGCCGCAACTGCGGGTGGGCGGCCTGCGCCTGCCCACCTGGCCCGTCGCCTTCGCCGACCTGCATACCTTCAAGATGTGGGATCTGACCCACAGGCCGGCGATTCTGCTCGGCGTCGATGTGCTGAGCCGCTTCCAGTCGGTGTGCCTGGATTTCGCCCGCAACGAGGTCCGCTTCCGCCTGCCGCAACGTAGCTGGTAAGTCATGCCTTGACCGCCCCGGCGGCGATCCGCCAAGCTGAACGCCGCCACAAGGACTTGGCGGCAGGGGGCGGGCATGGGTCTGGCGGCGCGGCTGAAACGGGAATGGCGCTACCTGTCCGGCCTGGGACGGACCCTGGCCCGGGTGCGCTCCATAAGCGCGACCTCGAACAACCTGATCTGCGATGATCTCGAGGCGGCGGTTGATCGCTGGCGGGCGCGGCCGGCGCTCGGTTTCGAGGGGGCCGCGCTCACCTACGGCGAACTCGACGCCCTGGCCAACCGCTATGCTCATTGGGCGCTCGCCCAGGGCCTAGGCCAAGGCGACACCGTCGCGGTGTTTCTGCCCAACCGGCTTGAATACCTGCCCATCTGGTACGGTCTCACCAAGGCGGGGGCGGCCGGCGCCCTGATCAACAACCAACTCACCGGTCCCGCCCTGGCCCATTGCCTGAACATCTCGGGGGCTGGCCTCTGCATCGTCGACGGGCAGACCGAGGGCGCGTTCGAGGGCGCGCGGGGCTTGCTGGATCGTCCGGCGCGAGCGTGGACCCTGGGCGCGCCGATGGGCGATCAGTGCGATCTCGCGCGGGCCGTGGAAGGCTTGAGCGGCGAGCGTCCGGATCGCGCGGCGCGGGCCGGCCTGACTGCCAGGGACACCGCCCTCTACATCTACACCAGCGGCACCACGGGCCTGCCCAAGGCGGCGCGCATCACCCACATGCGGGCCCAGCTCTTCATGCGCGGCTTCGCCGGCGCCACAGGGGCGAAGTCCGCCGACCGCCTCTACCTGACCCTGCCGCTCTATCATTCCACCGGCGGCCTGTGCGCCATGGGCGCGGCCCTGCTGAACGGCGGCTCGGTGGCGCTGCGGCCGGGCTTTTCGGCCAGCCGTTTTTGGGACGAGGTCGCGGCCGAGCGGGCGACCCTGTTCGTCTATGTGGGCGAGCTTTGCCGCTATCTGGCCGTCCAGCCACCGCACCCGCTTGAACACGCCCACGCCCTGCGCCTGGCGTTCGGCAATGGCCTCAGTCCGGACGTGTGGCCGGTCTTCGCCGAGCGCTTCGGGGTGCCGCGCATCCTGGAATTCTACGGATCCACCGAGGGCAATGTGTCGATGTTCAACTTCGACGGCACGCCGGGGGCCATCGGACGGGCGCCGCCCTATCTGGGCGATCTGTTCAACGCCGCCCTGGCGCGCTTCGATGTGGAGACGGGGGCGCCGGTGCGTGGGGCGGACGGCTTTTGCATCAAGGCCGCCCCCGGCGAGGTGGGCGAGTGCCTGGGCCGCATCGCCGACGGGGTGCGGGCCGCCTATTCGGGCTACGTCGACAAGGCGGCCAGCGAGAGCAAGGTTCTGCATGATGCGTTCAGGCGTGGCGATCGCTGGTTTCGCACCGGCGATCTGATGACCCGCGACAAGGACGGCTGCTACTATTTCGTCGATCGGGTGGGCGACACCTTCCGCTGGAAGGGCGAAAACGTCTCGACCACCGAGGTCGCCGAACGGCTGGCGACCGCGCCGGGGGTGATGGAGG
Organism: Caulobacteraceae bacterium; assembly: GCA_039936215.1. GTDB lineage: Bacteria > Pseudomonadota > Alphaproteobacteria > Caulobacterales > Caulobacteraceae > Acaudatibacter. The sequence continues at coordinate 8,733 of JBDTIW010000151.1, forward strand.
CCATCGTCTATGGCGTCGGCGTCGGCCGCCTCGATGGCCGCGCTGGCATGGCCGCCCTGGTGGTTGACGCCGATTTCGACATCGCCGCGTTCGACCGGTACGTCGCCGCCGTCCTGGCCCGCTACGCCCAGCCCCTGTTCCTGCGCCTGATGGCCAATATCGAGACCACCGGCACCTTCAAGCCCCCCAAGATGGACCTGGTGTCCGATGGCTTCGATCCGGCCAAGATCGCACGGGGCCTCTATTTTCGCGACAAGATCGACGGCTTCATCCCCCTCACGGCGGCCCTCCACGCCAGGATCGTCGCCGGCGAGGTGAAACTTTAGAGCAATCGACGGGTGAGATGAGGCGGTCGGTGTCGGTGACCGCGATCCTCCCCGTTCTCTTACCGCGAAACGGGGGGCGTACAGATTGGGGTCGGCGACATACTGGTTCCAGGTAACTGCTCACCCCTTATCGGCGGCGGCTTCATGGCCGGCCGTACCGTTCTTGTTGCAGGCGCCGACCGCCAGGACCGCCGACGCCAGGGTGGCCAGGGTCAGGATTCTCACGGGCATATCTCCAAAAAAATCGGCCGAGCGTCCGCGCGCGGCCATGGGCCTTCCAACGATCCGCCGGGGCGGCGGTTCCCAAGCGGCGGGCCGGGCCGATGGGCGGGTTATGTGATAGAGGGGAGTTGGAAACGCCCCGCTCACCCCAGCCATTTTCGGTTTCAGTGTCCATCACTCTCGATCTTTCCCGCCCCAGAGCGACGCCGCCCCCGGCCCCGGTCGATCTGGCGGGGCTGACCCGCGGCCAGCTGGCCGCCGCCCTGGTGGAGGCCGGGGCGGTCGCGCCCGGCGCGGCGCGGATGCGGAGCGGCCAAGTGTGGGGCTGGATCCACAAATACGGCGTCACCGACTTCGAGCGCATGACCAATATCGCCAAGGAGACGCGCGCCGCCCTGGCCGAGCGCTTCGTCCTGAGGCGACCGGAGATCGCCGATCGCCAGCAGAGCGCCGACGGGACGATCAAGTGGCTGATCCGCTTCGCGCCGGGGATCGAGGCCGAGAGCGTCTATATTCCCGACGTCGGGCGGGCCGGCGCCCTGTGCGTCTCCAGCCAGGTGGGCTGCACCCTCAACTGCACCTTCTGCCACACCGGCACCCAGGCCCTGGTGCG
>JBDTIW010000152.1:0-2530 GCA_039936215.1 Caulobacteraceae bacterium
CCCACCCGCTCGACCACGGCCGCGACGGCGGTCGGCGTAAGTCCCGCGTCCAGGCTGCTGTTGAGGATCAGGCCGTCCAGCACACCCGCCTGGACCGTGTTGACTCCGTTGAAAATACCGAACGCGAACGAGCCGCTGGTGAGTTCGGCGCCCACCACAAAGAGGTGGTTGTGCAATAGCAACACCCAGCCTTTTACCGACACCCCGTTGGTGGCCATGTCCAGCCGCAGCAGACCGCTCTCGTCCTTGCGGATCATCATCGTGTCGTGCAGGAAGCGTCCCGGCGCCTGGGCGTAGGGCCGGGTGGAGCGGAAGAAGCCCTCGTAGGCGCCGCCCCGTTTGGCCGTCATGGCGCGGACCTCGTCAAGCAAGGGCAGGAGCAGGCCGCCACCGAGCGCGGACGTGCTGGCGCCGACCATGGGCTGAGGCTCGACGCCCAGGCGCCCGGCCAAACTATCGAGGTCTCTCTCCCAGTCGAGGCTGTTGAAACCGCCGACCCGGCCGGCCATCCAGGCGGTCAGCCGCGACAGATTGTAGACCGAGGGTTGCACCGCCCCGGTGACCCATCGTCCGACGATGGATTTGTCGACATTCAGCTCGGCCGCCAATTGGCCGCGGCTCATGGAAAGCGCCTTGAGCACAAACCCAAGCTTGGCGGAAAACGGCTGTGGCATCGACTCGCACACCCCAAGGCGAAGCTCGAACTCTGATGCCGCGCTTGCGCGATGATGCACGTCGGCGCAAATCGGTGCAACGTCGACAGGCCGACTCCTCCGAGGCCGCTATTCTTGGGGGGCGTCGCGCCCGCCGGCCCCCCAGTGGGAAAATGCCGCCCGTCCCGCTATAGATCGCGCCGCCATGGCCCGCCCCTTTGTCAAGATGAACGGTCTCGGCAACGACTTTGTCGTGGTCTGGACCGCTGGCGCGCCGTTCGCGCCCGGCCCCGGGGCGGCGCGAGCCATCGCCGCCCGCGCGGGGGGGATAGGCTGCGACCAGATACTCAGCCTCGAGCCTTCGTCGAGGGCCGACGCCTTCATGCGGGTGTGGAACGCCGACGGCGGCGAGGTCGGGGCGTGCGGAAACGGGGCGCGCTGCGTGGGCTGGCTGGTCATGGAGGCGGCCGGACGCGACGGCGCGCGCATCGACACCGCCGGCGGCCTGCTGGAGGTCCGCCGGCGCGGCGACCGCCTGGTCGAGGTCGATATGGGCGTCCCGGGCCTCACCTGGCGCAAGATTCCCCTGGCCGAGGAGATGGACACCCGCCGGATCGATCTGGAGGTCGAGCCCGGCCTCGCCGGCCCCGGTTGCGTGTCCATGGGCAACCCTCATGTGGTGTTCTTCGTCGAGGATGCGGAAGAAGCGCCGGTGGCGCGGGTCGGCCCGATCGTCGAACATCATCCGCTGTTCCCCGAGCGCGCCAATGTGGGCTTCGCCCAGATCAAGGCGCATGACCGCATTCGCCTCAAGGTGTGGGAGCGTGGGGCCGGCCTCACCCGCGCCTGCGGCACCGGCGCCTGCGCCGCCCTGGTGGCGGCGCGCCGGCGCGGTCTCACCGGCCGCGCCGCCACGGTGGAACTGGACGGCGGCGAATTGCATATCGACTGGCGCCGCGGAGATCGCCATGTGCTGATGACCGGGCCGGTGGCCGTGGAGTTCACCGGCCATTTGCCCGACGGGGACTATGTCTAGATGACCGACCATCCCGCCATCCAGTCCGGCCGCACCGCCGTGATCACCGGGGCCGGCGACGGCATCGGCCTGGCCGCCGCGCGCCGTCTCGCGGGCCTTGGCCTCAATGTCGTCCTCGCCGACCGCGACGAAGCCAGGCTGGGGGCGGCCGGCGGGATCGTCGCGACCGCCGCTCGCGACGGGGCGGAGTTCCTCAGCGTCGTCACCGATGTTGCCGACTTCGCCCAGGTGGAGCGCCTGAGGGCCCGCGCCTTCGAGCGGTTCGGCGATGTCGCGGTGTTGATGAACAACGCCGGGACGGCCGGCGGCGGCCACGCCTTCGAAAACCCCGACGGCTGGCGCAAGGTCATGGGGGTCAATCTCGGCGGGACGATCAACGGCGTCCACGCCTTCACGCAGGCTATGATCGACCAGAATCGGCCGGCCCTAATCGTCAACACCGGCTCCAAGCAGGGCATCACCACCCCGCCGGGCGACACCGCCTACAACGCCAGCAAGGCGGCCATCAAAGTGCTCACCGAGGGCCTGCAGCACACTCTGCGCAATACCCCCGGCTGCGAGGTGAGCGCCCATTTGCTCATCCCCGGCTTCACCTTCACCGGCATGACCGGTCGCGGTGGCGAAAAGCCTCCCGCCGCCTGGACCGCCGACCAGGTGATTGATTTCATGCTGGCGGGCCTGGCCGCCGGCGACTTCTACCTCCTCTGCCCCGATAACGACGTCACCCGCGAGATGGACAACAAACGCATCGCCTGGGCCGCTGGCGACCTCATCCACAACCGCCCCCCGCTCAGCCGCTGGCATCCGGACTACAAGGCGGCGTTCGAGGCGTTCATGGTGG
>JBDTIW010000153.1:0-3830 GCA_039936215.1 Caulobacteraceae bacterium
CGATAGTCGATCTTCACCGCGCCGGTGGCGTCGTCGAACCAGGCCAGGGTGTGCTTCATCCAGTTCACATCATCGCGGCTTGAAAAATCCTCTCGCGCGTGGGCGCCGCGACTTTCGGTGCGGTTGACCGCCCCGGCGACGGTGACGATGGCCTGGGCGATGAGGTTCTCGAACTCCAGGGTTTCCACCAGGTCGGTGTTCCAGATCAGGCCGCGGTCGGTGACGCCAAGATCGCGGCGCTTTTCCTGGATCGCCGCCAGCCGTCGGACGCCCGATTCCAGAGTCTCGCCGGTGCGGAAGACGGCGGCGTCTTCCTGGGTGGCCATCTGCATCTCCAGACGCAGGGCGGCGGTGGGGGTCGAGCCGGCGGCGCCTCGCAGGCGCTCGAAGCGGGCCAAGTGCGGATCGGTCCAGGCGTCCTGGGGCTCCGGCTGGCCGGCGCCCGGTTCGAGCGTCTCGCCGCATCGCAGGCCGGCGGCGCGGCCGAACACCACCAGGTCGATCAGGGAATTGGAGCCCAGGCGATTGGCCCCATGAACCGACACGCAGGCCGCCTCGCCCACCGACATCAGGCCGGGAACGACCGTATCCGGATCGTCGCCGGCCAGGGTCACCGCCTCGCCGTGATAGTTGGTCGGTATGCCGCCCATATTGTAGTGGACGGTGGGCAGCACCGGGATGGGGGCCTTGGTGACATCGACGCCGGCGAAGATCTTGGCCGTCTCCGAGATGCCCGGCAGGCGCTCGTGCAGCACCTTGGGATCCAGGTGGTCGAGGTGCAGGAAGATGTGGTCCTTCTTCGGCCCCACGCCCCGGCCCTCGCGGATCTCGATGGTCATGGCCCGGCTGACCACGTCGCGGCTGGCAAGGTCCTTGGCCGAGGGAGCGTAGCGCTCCATGAACCTCTCGCCTTCGGAGTTGGTGAGATACCCTCCCTCGCCGCGCGCCCCCTCGGTGATCAGGCAGCCGGCTCCGTAGATGCCGGTGGGGTGGAACTGAACGAACTCCATGTCCTGCAGGGGCAGGCCGGCGCGCAGGGCCATGCCGCCGCCGTCGCCGGTGCAGGTGTGGGCCGAGGTGCAGGAGAAATAGGCCCGCCCATAGCCTCCCGTGGCGAGGATGACCTTCTGGGCGGCAAAGCGGTGCAGGGTTCCATCGTCCAGCTGCCAGGCGGTGACGCCCCGGCACGTCCCCTCGTCCATGATCAGGTCCAAGGCGAAGTATTCGATGAAGAACTCCACCTCCTTGGACAGGGCTTGGCCATACATGGTGTGCAGCATGGCGTGGCCAGTGCGGTCGGCGGCGGCGCAGGTGCGCTGGATCGGCGCCTCGCCGTAGTTGCGGGTCATGCCGCCGAAGGCGCGTTGATAGATCTTGCCCTCGGCTGTGCGCGAAAAGGGCACGCCCCAGTGTTCCAGCTCATAGACCGCGGCCGGCGCGTGACGGACCATGTATTCGATGGCGTCCTGGTCGCCCAGCCAGTCGGAGCCCTTGACGGTGTCGTACATGTGCCAGCGCCAGTCGTCCTGGCCCATGTTGCCGAGGCTGGCCGAGATGCCGCCTTGGGCCGCCACGGTGTGCGAACGGGTGGGAAAGACCTTGGTCACGCAGGCCGTCTTCAGGCCCGCCGCCGCGCAGCCGAGCGCCGCCCGCAGGCCCGAACCGCCCGCCCCGACCACCACCACATCGAACTTGTGATCGATGAACCCGTGGGCGGCCATGATCAGGAAACTCCGCCGCCAAAAGCGACCTTCAGCAGACAGACGACGGTCAGGGCCGCGCCGCCGTAGCACACGAACAGATTGGCGATCAGCAGAACGGCCTTGGTCGCTGGGCGGTGAACGTAGTCCTCGACAATCACCGCCATGCCGATCCGCATGTGATAGAAGGCGGCCAGCGCGGTGAGAACCACCAGGGCGGCGTTGACCGGCGAGGCGAGCCACGACCGCGCGACCTCATAGTCGCCGCTTCGCGCCAGGAAGAACGCCGACCACACGCCCCACAGGACCAGAAACACCAGCGCCGCGGCCGACACCCTCTGGCCGATGAAATGGCCAACCCCGTGCTTGGCCGAGCCCAGGCCGCGCGCCCGGCCGAGCGGGGTGCGATATCCGGCCATCAGAAGGCTCCGTGCAAGGCGGCGATGGCCCAGACAGCCAGGGCGGCGACAAGGCCGAAGGCGAAGGCGATCCAGGCGGTGAGGTCGGCGGTGCGCAAATCGAACCCCTTGCCGGCGTCCCAGAAGAGATGGCGAACCCCATTGGCCATGTGGAAGAACACGCTGACGGTGACGGCGAAAAGCACGATCTTGCCGGGGATCGACGCCAACAGGCCGACGTATTGACCATAGGCGCCCGGGCCAGAAGCCAGGGCCAAGGCCCACCCGGCCAGGACCAAGGCTCCGCCGTAAAGGGCCACCCCGGTCACCCGGTGAAGGATCGAGGCGGCCATGGTGGCGTGCCAGCGCCACACCTGAAGATGCGGCGAAAGGGGACGCGCCCGGGCGCCCGGCGAGACTTCAGCCATGTGGATCGATCGTTCCCTCGTCCGGTGAGCGCGGTGACTTTTAAGCGCGTCGCCGAGGGTGTCAACGAAAGGGGCCATTCCGCATCACCGCAATCCAAGCCCGTGAATCACAACCAGGGCCGCGACGCCCAGCGCCAAGAGCGAGAGCGTCACCACCGCCGTCACCCTGGCCCCCGTCCTGGCCACCACCCGGACATCGACGCCAAGCCCCAGGGCGGCCATGGAGACGATGGTGAGCCAGGTCGCCAGATGGCCGATGGGGGCGATGGCTTTAAGCGGGATCAGGCCGGCCGATCGCGCGGCGACGAGGGCCAGAAAGCCGGCGATGAACCACGGGACAAGCTGATGGAGGGCCGGCAGGCGGGACTTCGCGGCGGTCTCCGGCGCGCAAGGCGCCCTGGCCGCGCGGCGACGCCGCATGACGAGCGAGAGGGCCAGAACCAAGGGGCCGAGCATCAGCACCCGCACCAGCTTGACGATCGTGCCGACCTGGGCCGACAGCGAACTGATCGGCGCGGTGGCCGCCAGCACCTGGGGGACGGCGTAGACGGTGAGGCCTGCGAACACGCCGAACGACCTTGGCGTCATGTGCAGCAGCACCGCCAGGATCGGCAGCAACAGCACGACGACCACGCCCAGAACCGCCGTGAACGCGATCGAAGAGGCTATGTCCTTACTGTCGGCTCCGATCACCGGGGCCACGGCGGCGATGGCGGAGTTGCCGCAGATCGAGTTTCCGCAGGCGATCAACGCAGCCATACGGCGGGGCAGGCCAAAGAGGCGACCCAACCCATAGCTCATCGCCAGCGCCAGGACGACGACCCCGGCGATGGCGGCCAGCAACGCCGGGCCGGCCGCCAGGATGGTCGCGCCGCTGATCGTCGCGCCAAGCAGGACGACGGCGGCTTCCAGAACCGGTTTGGCGCTGAAGGCGACCCCGGCCGCCCATCTGGGGCTCGGCGTCCAGGCTGAGCGGACCACCGTTCCTAGGAGGATGGCGATCACCAGGGCCTCGAGCCAGGCGCGGCCGAACAGGCGCGTTTCGGCGACCTGCAGAAGCACCGACACGGCGGTGATGATCACGCAAATGAGAACGCCCGGAACCAGGCGCCCCGCCGCTCGGCTGGAAATCAAACGCGCCTCGCGCTGACGATCGGAACGGGCGGGTCGAGCATCTGGCCGGCCATGTCCGGGCCGCCGGCGGTGGGCGATGTAGGCAGGGCGAGAATTTTGCGCGCCACATCCATGCCGTCCACCACATGGCCGAAGGCGGCGAAACCGAGGTTATCGCCGGTGGCCTTGGG
>JBDTIW010000154.1:0-4918 GCA_039936215.1 Caulobacteraceae bacterium
GTGCCGGTGATCTTCGTCCACCCCAAGGATATGGGCGGGGTGCTGGTGGAGCTGATGGAAACGCCGGCGCACTGACATGAACATCGAGACCGGCATCGCCATCTATCTGACCATCTGGTGGACGGCCCTGTTCGCCATCCTGCCGCTGGGCGCGAAGAGCCACGCCGAGGCGGGAATTCCCGTTCCGGGCGGCGGCGATCCGTCCTCGCCGGTGAACCCCAATCTGAAGCGCAAATTCATCACCACCACCTGGGTTTCCGCCATACTTTTCGCCCTCTTGTGGCTGACATTGCATTTCCATCTGGTGAAACTGCCGAGCTTCCCCGGTCCGCACTGACAGATTGCCAATCGGCGAGCCGCGCGGCTATCCCGCCCGCCGCATCCCTTTCGAAGGACCGTTCATGCGCCTCTCGCGCTATTTCCTGCCCGTCCTGAGAGACACCCCCGCCGAGGCGAAGATCGCCTCGCACCGGCTGATGCTGCGCGCCGGCATGGTGCGCCAGGAGGCGGCCGGCATCTACGCCTGGCTGCCGCTCGGCCATCGGGTGCTCAGGAAGATCGAGAAGATCGTGCGCGAGGAGATGGACCGCGCCGGCGCCGTCGAACTCCTGATGCCCACCCTGCAACTGGCCGATCTGTGGCGCGAGAGCGGCCGCTACGAGGACTATGGGGCGGAGATGCTGCGCATCACCGACCGCCACCAACGGGAGATGCTGTTCGGTCCCACCAACGAGGAGATGATCACCGAAATCTTCCGCGCCTATGTCCACTCCTACAAGGAACTGCCCAAGAACCTCTACCATATTCAGTGGAAGTTCCGCGACGAACAGCGGCCCCGCTTCGGGGTCATGCGCGGCCGTGAATTCCTGATGAAGGACGCCTATTCCTTCGACCTGGACGAGGCGAAGGGCAGGGCCTCCTACAACCAGATGTTCGTCGCCTATCTGCGCACTTTCGCCCGCATGGGCCTCAAGGCCATCCCCATGAAGGCCGAGAGCGGGCCGATCGGCGGCGATCTCAGCCATGAGTTCATCGTCCTGGCCGACACCGGCGAATCCGCCGTCTTCCTGGACCGGCGGCTGCTGGAACTGGACGTGCCGGGCGAGGACGTGGACTATCGGGGCGATCTCGCGCCGATCGTCGAGGAATGGACCGGTCTCTACGCCGCCACCGAGGATGTCCACGACGCCGCCCGCTACGAGCGCGAGACCGCGCCCGCCGACCGGATGACGGCGCGCGGCATCGAGGTCGGCCAGACCTTCTTTTTCGGCGACAAATATTCCAGGCCCATGAAGGCCGCCGTCCAGGGTCCGGACGGCGTGGAAACGCCCGTCCAGATGGGCAGCTACGGGGTCGGCGTCTCTCGCCTGGTCGGCGCCATCATCGAGGCCAGCCACGACGGCGCCGGCATTGTCTGGCCGGACGCCGTGGCCCCGTTCGGGGTCGGCGTCGTCAACCTGCGGCCCGGCGACGCCGCCGTCGACGCCGCCTGCGAAACCGCCTACGCCGCCCTCGCCGCCGCCGGCAAGGAGCCCCTCCTCGACGACACCGACGAGCGCCCGGGCGGCAAGTTCGCCACCATGGACCTCATCGGCCTTCCCTGGCAGTTGGTTATCGGCCCGCGGGGGGTTGCCGAAGGCGTGGTGGAACTGAAGCGCCGATCGAGCGGCGAGCGGCGGACGCTGCCGCTGGATGAGGCCTTGAAGGCGATTTGCGGGTGAGGCGGCGCGCGACGCACCTTCCTCCCTCCCCTCACGGGGAGGGACAGATCGCGAAGCGATCAGGGTGGGGAGTATTGAAGCTTCCCCGAGCAGTAGGGATTGGCGGATTCCACAAGATTGCAATCCAGATGGATCGGGGCCGCTTCAACACTCCCCACCCGTCTTGTCGCTTCGCTCCAAGCCACCCTCCCCAGAAGGGGAGGGAGGAAGTGTGCTTCCCATGACCCCCGCCCGCCCGTTCAGCGCCTGGGAGCGCGGCCTGGCCATCCGCTATCTGCTCACCAAGCGCTCGCATGGCGGGGTGGCGCTGATCTCGGTGATTTCGTTCGCGGCCATCGCCTTGGCCGTGGCGGCGCTGATCATCACCCTTTCGATCATGAACGGCTTTCGCACCGAGCTCACCCAGAAGATCCTCGGCTTCAACGGCCATGCCTATGTGGTCGGCGGGGCCATGGACACGGCTGGCCGGGCGGCCATGGTGGCGCGGCTGCGCGCCGTGCCGGGGGTGATCCAGGCCCTGCCGGTGGTGGAATCCCAGGCCCTCGTGCAAGGACCTTCGGCGGCGGCCGGCGCGGTGGTGCGCGGCGTCGCGCCGGCCGACCTTCGCGCCACCGCGATCGTCGCGGGCAACATCAAGTCAGGGTCCATGGCCGGCTTCGGCCAGGGCGAGGACGGCGGCGACAAGGTGCTGGTGGGCCAGAAGCTGGCCGAGAGCCTGGGCATTGGCGCCGGCGATCCGATTTCGCTCATCGCCCCCACCGGCGACGCCACCGTGTTCGGGACCCTGCCGACCCGCAAGACCTATACCGTGGCCGGCCTCTTTTCGGTGGGCATGAGCGAGTACGACCAGACCTTCATCTACATGCCGCTCCAGCAGGCCCAACTCTTCTTCGGCCGCGACGCCGCCGTGGACTTCATCGAGATCAAGCTCGACGATCCCGAAAAGGCGCCCGCCCTCAAGGCCAAGCTCGCCGCCGCGGCGGGACCCGGCGCGGTGATCACCGACTGGACGCAGAAGAACCAAGCCTATTTCGGGGCCCTGAAGGTGGAGCACAACGTCATGCTGTTCATCTTCATGTTCATCGTCGCCCTGGCCGCCCTCAACATCATCTCGGGCCTGGTCATGCTGGTGAAGAACAAGGGCCGCGACATCGCCATCCTGCGCACCATGGGGGCGCCGCGGGGGGCGATCCTGCGCATCTTCTTCATGGCCGGCGCCACCCTGGGCCTGTTGGGCGCCCTGAGTGGCCTGATCTTCGGGGTGCTGTTCTGCCTCAACATCGGGACCATCCAGAGTTTTGTGGAATGGGCGACCGGGGCGCAGGTTTTCAATTCAGACGTCTATTTCCTGGCCCATGTCCCCGAGCGGATCGATTGGGGCGAGGTGGCCATGGTCCTGGTGTGGGCCCTGGGCGCCGCCTTCGTCTTCAGCCTGCTGCCGGCGGCGCGCGCCTCCCGCCTCGATCCGGTGGAGGCGCTGCGCTATGAGTGAGCCGGTTCTCGAGATCCGCGGTCTCGAGCGCGCCTACGCTGCCGGCGACAAGACCCTGGAGGTGCTAAAGGGGGTCGATCTGACCGTGGCGGCCGGCGAGATCGTCGGCCTGGTCGGCCCGTCGGGGTCGGGCAAGTCGTCGCTGCTGCACGCGGCGGGCCTGCTCGAACACCCCACCGCCGGGGCGATCTTCATCGACGGGCGCGATTGCGGCGCCCTGGGCGAGGGCGCCCGCACCCGTATCCGCCTGGAGGCTATCGGTTTTGTCTATCAGTTTCATCACCTGCTGGCCGAACTGAGCGCCCTGGACAACGTCGCCCTGCCGGCCATGATCGCCGGACAGAGCCGCCGCGACGCCCGCCGCCGCGCCGAGACCTTGCTCACCCAACTGGGTCTGGCCGATCGGCTGCGCCATCAACCGGCCCAGCTTTCCGGCGGCGAACAGCAGCGGGTGGCCGTCGCCCGCGCCCTGACCAACGCCCCCCGCCTTCTTCTGGCCGACGAGCCGACCGGCAATCTCGATCCCGCCACCTCCCAGGCGGTGTTCCAGAACCTGCACGACCTCGTCCGCGCCACCGGCGTCGCCGCCCTCGTCGCCACCCACAATCTGGACATGGCCCGCCACATGGACCGCGTCCTGGCCTTGAAGGACGGACGGCTGGTCGAGCGCGGATGATTCGCGCCGTCGTCTTCGATGTCGGCGAGACCCTGATCGACGAAACACGCCATTGGGGCGAATGGGCCGACTGGCTGGGCGTTCCACGCCTGACCTTCTTCGCGGTTCTGGGCGCGGTCGTCGAACGCGGCGAGCACCACCGCGCGATTTTCGAGCACTTTCGGCCTGGCTTCGATCTCGCCGCCGAAACGCGCCGCCGCCAGGCGACCGGTTGGGTCTATCGCTTCGAGCCGGGCGATTTCTATCCCGACGCCCTGCCGTGTCTTCGCGGCCTGCGAACCGCCGGCTATCGTATCGGGGTGGCCGGCAACCAGCCGGCGGAAGCCGAAGCCGCTCTGCAAGCCGCCGGCGTTCCCGCCGATTTCATCGCCTCCTCCGCGCGTTGGGGTGTCGAGAAACCCTCGCCCGCCTTCTTCGCCCGCATCGCCGAGGCGGCCGGCGTCCCGGCGTCCCAGATCGCCTATGTCGGCGATCGCCTCGACAACGACATCGCGCCCGCGCTCGACGCCGGCATGGCGGCGGTCTTCATCCGTCGCGGGCCGTGGGGCCACATTCGCGCGGCGTCCGAGGTGAAGGGGGCGTCCGCCATCATTGAATCTCTGGATGATCTGCCGCGCGCTCTTGCTGGAATCGTCTAACCGAGGGCTTGTGGACCCTGCTGAAGGGCGCGTGCTGACTGAAAGCCAAGCCTCGGATATCTTTGATTGTCATCCTATTTCGCCCCCACCTGCGCAACGCCATTGAAACCCCGCATCGCGATATCGGCGGTGATCACCGTCAGTCCGTGGATCTGGGCCTGGGCAAGGATCAGGCGATCGAATGGATCGGCATGAGCCCAGTCCAGCGCGCCGGCGGTTTCCGCCTCCGCGCCCGAAATGGAGAGTTCCATGAACCCGTTCTTGGCGACCGCCTCGACGGCCGAACCCTCGAAGCGGAGCTTGCCCCGCCGCGTCTTGATCGCGATCTCCCAGATCGAGGCGGCGCTGACAAACACCTTGTTGGCGGAATTGGCGATCAGCGATCTTGGTC
>JBDTIW010000155.1:0-6476 GCA_039936215.1 Caulobacteraceae bacterium
TCGATCTGGCCCCAGCTACCGTCGAATGAATTTGCCCAATCAGCTTCCATTCGAAGCTTGAATCACAAGCCGGATACCACGTGAATCCCTTATCTTAGCGCCTATGGGCTGGATGCCCGCGCTACGAGAAGCGCGTCGCGCTCTTCGAGCTGGGCGCGGATGTCGGCGTGGCGTTTGGAGTCGAGCTCGTAGCCGATGAAGCAGGCTCCGCCGAGCATGACGAACACCACCGGGCCGATGAGGAATACCAGTTCCATGCCGCTGATAGCGGTCGCCGTGTTGATGGCGCCTTCCTTGGCCTGGTAGCCGATCAGGCCCAAGACGGTGAACGAGAGGGTGATGCTGAGGGCGCCGGCGACCTTCTGGGTCGTGGTGATCATGGCGTAGAGCAGGCCGACACGATGCTTGCCTTGCTCGAGGCGCACGGCGTCGCCGACGTCGGCCACCATGGCGCGGTCCAGCAGGGTGAAAGCCGAGGCCAAAAAGCCCATCACGAACATGAAGACGGCGGCCGGGGCGAAATCGGCCCTGGGCAGAAAGGACAAGGCGATGAGGCCCAGGGAATAGCCGGTGCTGGCGCACATCTGGGTGCGATGCTTGCCCAGGCGCCGCGCCAGCCAGCTCAAGGTCGCCGCGCCGGCGACGCCCGCGACGACGTAGACCAGCAGCAGCTTGCTGGCGCTCGCGATGGTGAAGCCGCGCGCGTCGTGGAAATAAAAGAGGTAGAGCGCCGCCATCCAGCCGGGACCGAGGGCCAGGCAGAAATCGGCGACGATGATGCGCGCCATGTCCGGCCGCGAGATCATCTCCCAATAGTCGCGCAGGCCGAACCGCTCGTCCTCGGAGTCGGGAACGATCCGCTCGCGGGTGAACATCAGGGCCAGGGCGATGCCGATCGCCGTGGCGAGGATGACGAACCAGCCCATGGCGCCGACATCGCCCGCGCCGCTGGAGCCGTCGCGCCTGGCCATCACCACCGGCAGGATCAGAACCGCCGTCGCGCCCAGGATGCCGAGCACCTGAATGGCGCCGAACATGCGCGAGCGCTCATGGTAGGTGGGCGCGATGATCGACGCCCACGACAGATGTGACAGGGTGACGAATGACGTTCCGATGTAATAAACGAACAGCCAGCCGACCAGATAGAGATAGTTCACCGCGAAGGGTGGTATAAACAGCATGTAGACCGGTATCATCAGCGCCGGCGCGCCCGCCGCCAGCCACACCCGGTAGCGACCCAAGGCGGTGCGCGTTCGGTCCATCAGAACCCCGATGACCGGATCGAGCAGGGTGTCGAACAGGCGCACGAAGCCGAACGCCAGGCCGACATAGAACAGACCAAGGCCGAAATGGCCGGCGTAGTAACGCGGCAGAAAAACACCCAGCGCCACCGCCAGAGCGCCGACGCAGACGCCCGGCATGGAAAAGGCGACCAGGCGGGGCAGGCCAAACCTGGGCGACGGGTGATCGACAGGCGCCAAAGTCACACTTGAGTTCCCGGCCGAAAGGTTTGCGCGGGCGTCTCTGGCGGACCCCCCGATGACAAGACCTTGGGGCCCCTCGGCGCGCAAGCAATTTCGGCGACTGGCTAGCCCCCGCTCATCTTGCGGAAGAACTTCTGGGTCTGCTCGCCGCCGGTGACATAGGCCTTCTGGCCGGTCTCGTCGGCGATGCGGCTCCAGTTGTCCCGCACTTCCTCCACCGTGAGGCCCGCTTCGCCCAGATAGATCCCCTCGGTCTCGACGATGCGGGCCAGGGCGAAGGCGCCGGCGCCGGCGGTGAGGATGGTCCCCGTTGGGGCGTCCTCGGAGCACAGGTAAACGACGCCTGGAGTGACATATTGCGGCGCCAGGCGGGCCGAGACCTCCGGCGGCATGAGGTTCTGCGTCATCCGCGTGGCCGCGACCGGGGCGATGGCGTTGACGTGGATGTTGTTCTTGGCCCCCTCCAGCTTGAGGGTGTTCATGAAGCCGACGATGCCGAGCTTGGCGGCGCCATAGTTGGTCTGACCGAAATTGCCGTAGAGGCCGGAGGAGGAGGTGGTGACCACGATCCGCCCGTAGTTCTGCGCCTTCATGATCTCCCACACCGCCTTGGCCGGCTTGACGGTGCCGAGAAGATGGACGTTCAGCACAAAATCGAAGTCGGCGATTTCCATCTTGGAGAAGGATTTGTCGCGCAGCACCCCGGCGTTGGCGATCAGGATGTCGATGCGGCCCCAGGCCTCCATGGCCTGCCGGACCATCAGGACCACGCCCGCGTCGTCGGTGACCGACGAGCCGTTGGCGATCGCCTCGCCCCCGGCCGCCTCGATATCCGCGACCACGGCCTCGGCGGCGTCCGACGATCCTCCCGACCCATCCATCGACCCGCCCAGATCGTTGACCACCACCTTGGCCCCGCGCCGGGCCAGTTCCAGAGCATGCTGGCGGCCCAGCCCGCCCCCGGCCCCGGTCACGATCGCCACCTTGCCGTCGAAGCGGATGTCGGTCATGCGGGTCCCTTCCTCGCCTAGTGAACGCGGTCATCTGCGCGAGCGTGGCAGGCCGCGTCAAGCGAGGGGAGGTGACTCCGGCGGAATCAGCTTGGCGTCTCTCAGGGCGCACCTGATTGGTTCAAATCCGTTCGTATCGTGAGCTTGAGGGTGGTGATAGGTCCTGTAGGCAGGGCAGCGTAGGTCGCCAGCCTCCAGCCGTCTGACTTTGCCGTCGCATTCCTCAACATTTATATAATGCAAATCAGGGTACTCCGTGGTAAAAAATTGATCGTAACATACTCCATTGACAAATAAAATTAATGTCGGGGCAATTACCCTCAGTTCTTCCGAAAGGAGCCCTTTTTTCCAATCTAAATATGCCTTGGCGTAGTCGGTGTTAGGCCAAATAGCGTAATCGTGCTTTTCCAGTTTTGTTGGTTGAGTTTTGACCGCGCAATGAATTATATTAGAAGAGACAATGCTTACGTTTGATCCGGATGCTCGGATAAGATCATAAGCCCTCCGACAGTAAAGCCAAAATTTACCCCGAGGGTTGGGCGTGGTTGCAAAAAACTCGCTCGACGCGTCGAACACGGCAACGAGTTTGTCGACGCCGTCGGTGCAATTAGAGAAGTCGCTCACTGTTTCTATCTTGGTAAAAGCTCCGTTCCCTACCGCGCCGTACGGCTCTCGGCCCACATATGCGATGCGATGCGTAGCATTTGCCCAGCTGTCCGGCAACCACAGCAGTTGCGGTCGGCAGAAACATTTTGCGAATTCCTCAAATTCCGGCGTCCGAGGTTTATCGTGGTAGCGCTCATAGAGCGCCTTCAGTTCCTGATTGGCGCGTTTGATGTCCATACGTCCTCCTCCCGTTTCGCGATCGTGGGGGACCGTGGTCAGCCTCGTCCCTTCCCGACCATCGTCCGAAATTTCGTTTCGTGTCTACGCCTCAAACCGCGCCTAGGAGGCCTGAGCGATCACGCGATCCCAACACGACCGTTTCAGACGTATTTAGCTGGTGAATTTCGTGTTCGCCTCTCGACAACCCAGCGCGTCAAGCATATCTGACCCCCAAGCACATGACCCCCTGACCCCCAAACCTCTTCGAACGCAACGGCGGCCCGCGCCCGGACTCCCTCCGGACGGGCTCGCCGCGATCTTTGAAAGAGGTTCACAATGTTCAGGATTCAGGCGCCCGTTCTCGTCGTCCCCACCGAAGAGGCCCGCGAGGCGGTCGGGGCCCAGCTGCGGCCGGCTGCACTGGCCGCCTATCGCGAGATCGCCCTGGCGGCCAAGGGGCTGGAAATCGCCCATCTTCAGTTCGTGTTCGGCAAGACGACGCTGGCCGTTTGCTCCCGGGTGCGGCGCGACGGCATGGTCGAGATCGAGATGGGCCTTGGCGATCCACGCCTGCCCGCCAGCGTCTTCACCGCCGCCCAGATGCGGCAGGCCCGCGTCACAGCGGGAGCGGGCGCGACTCGCCGCGCCCACGCTCCGCATTGAAAAGGGACCGGAGGCGGGCGCGGGCTGCTTCCGCTCATCGTCCCGGCGAAAGTCATCAGTTAAGTGGGAGTACGGTGAAGGGCCATCCGCGCGCCTTCAGCCGGCCGGCCACCACGCGCCGCCGCGTCCAGCCCTTGCGTTTCAACGACAATGATATACATTGGGTGTGTAGATCATGGAGGTCTGGATGCAGGTTTGCAAATGGGGCAACAGCCTGGCGGTGCGCCTGCCGGCGGTCGTCGTCGAGGCTCTGGCGCTCAAGGAAGGCGACCAGATCGACATCCGCGTCGCGGGCGACCGCGCCTTCGATGTCGAGCGGGACCGAGAGCGGGCGGCGGCGTTGGCGACATTGCGGCGCCTGAGGCGGCCGTTGCCGCCCGGCTTCCGCTTTGATCGCGAAGAAGCGCATGAGCGGTAGGGCTTTCTTCGACACCAATATCCTGATCTACGCTTTGTGCGCAGTCGAAGCCAAGACGGTCGAGGCGGAACGGCTCCTCAATCGCGGAGGCGTCGTCGGCGTTCAGGTGTTGAACGAGTTTGTCGCCGTGGCGCGTCGCAAGTTCGCCATGGGCTGGGAGGATGTCGCCGACGCTTTGGGCGCAATCCATTCGTTCTGTGGCGATCCGACGCCGCTCGATGGAAGAGTCCACGTCATTGGCGTGGATTTGGCCCGCGCCCACGGCCTTCAAATCTACGACGCCTTGGTCGTGTCGGCCGCGCTCATGGCAAAGTGCGACACTCTCTACACCGAGGACATGCAGCACGGGCGTGTGTTCGAGGGCCGACTGAGGCTCGAACATCCATTCGCCGTTCATTGAAAGAACTTCGCCCCCTGAAACTCTACGACAGCCGCCGCGCCCCCAACCCTCGCCGGGTGCGCTGGTTGATGGCCGAGAAGGGGATCGAGGATATCGAGGTGGTGGATGTCGACCTGTTCGCGGGCGCCCATCGCGAGGCGGAATACCTTGGGCGGGCGGGCCTGCCCCACGTGCCGTCCCTGACCCTGGAGGACGGGACCACCTTCACCGAATCCCTCGCCATCTGCCGTTATTTCGAAGCGATCTATCCGGAACCCAATCTGTTCGGCCGGGACGCCAGGGAGATCGCGCTCATCGAAATGTGGACCAGGCGCGCCGAGATGATGGCGGCGACGCCCCTGATGATGAGCGTGCGTCACGGCCACCCGGCCCTGGCGGCGCTGGAAACCCAGGTCCCCGAAATTGCCGCCTACAACCGAAGCGGCGCCGAGCGGTCGCTGAAAGTCTTCGACCGGCGGTTGGGCGAGAGCGAGTGGCTCGGCGCCGACTGCGTCACCATGGCCGACGGCGTGCTGTTCATCGGTATCGACTTCGCGCGCATGGTGAAGTTTCGGGTTCCCGAGGAGCTGGCGAACCTGACGCGCTGGTTGGCGGCGATGCGGGCGAGGCCGTCGGCAAGCGCAGGAACGTGAGGTCGCGTTTCCTCCCTCCCCCAATGGGGAGGGACAGACGGCGAAGCCGTCAGGGTGGGGGAGTCCGGTGAAGAGCGGGTTTCGTTGTTCATTCACCGCTCCCCACCCGTCCGCTCGCAAACGCTCGCATCCACCCTCCCCATTTGGGGAGGAAGGCATCCCGCCTACCCTCGCCGCACCTTTTTCACGATAGCCGAGAAGCTCATAAGCGGCCGGCCGGCGGCGGAGATCATCCCTCTGAGGAAAACCAGCGAGCGCCCGGCCCGGATCACCTCGCCGGACGCCTCGACAATCTCGCCCAGGCGGGCGGCGTCGATGAATTCGGCGTTGAGGGAGGCGGTGACCGAGCCCGAGCCCTCGATGGCCTCGGCGCCGATGCAAAAGAGGGCGTAGTCGGCGAAGGTGAGCATGGCGCCGCCGTGCATGGCGCCGCTGTTGTTCATGTGTTTCTGCTCGGCGCGAAAGGCGCACGTACGTTTTCCGCCGGGGTTTCCCCGGCAATAGAAGGGGCCCGACAGAAGCTCGTAAGGATCGTTGCTCCAGATGCGCCAGCCGGCCCATTCGCCTTGGGTTATCTCGATGGGCGTCCAGGGGGCCTGTGCGTCGCCGCCGTCCATGCCGCAAAAATCCTTTGTTCCCGCGCCGTCGTCCGGCCTAATGGGGCGGCCGGAGACATCATGCAATGGCCCTCGATACCCAGACCCGCGATCAACTGATCGATGCCGTTCGCCGCTTCGTCGCCGAGCGTCTGCGGCCCATCGAGGCCAAGGTGGCGGCCGACGACGCGATCCCCGAGGACATTCTCGCCGAGATGCGCGGCCTTGGCCTTTACGGCCTGTCGATCCCCGAGCAATACGGCGGGCTCGATCTTTCCATGGAGGAGGAATGCCTGGTGGCCATCGAGCTTGGCCGCGCCAGCCCCGCCTTCCGCTCCGCCTTCGGCACCAATGTCGGTATCGGCAGCCAGGGCCTGGTGATGTTCGGCACGGAGGCTCAGAAAGCCAGATGGCTGCCCGGCATCGCCTCGGGGGAAACCGTCACCTC
>JBDTIW010000156.1:0-5581 GCA_039936215.1 Caulobacteraceae bacterium
ATGGTCTTCCAGGCCCCCGATTGGGGATCGATCAGTTCGAAATGGCCGGCTCCCGGAAGGGTCATCGCCAGCACCGCGTCGCCGGCCGCGGTGGCCTTGACGGCATAGTCCTTGCCGAAGATGGGCGGTACGATCAGGTCGAGATCGCCGGAAAATATCGCCTGCGGCGTCCCGATCGGGACGAGGGCGGCTGGCGACGTGTCGGCGAACAGGCTCGCCGGCGGGCGACGATCGGCGCCGACCAGCTGGTCGATGGTGGAGGGACCGCCGCAGGCGTCGGGTCCCACCCGCTTGTAGGTCTGAAGATCGTCGATCCCCGCCAGGCTGACCGCCCCGGTCACCGACAAGGGATTGGCGACGTAGAGGGGGCTCTTCTTGTCGATCCGATGACGGGCCGCCGCCCACAGGGCCAGCTGGCCGCCGGCCGAGTGGCCGACCAGAACCACATGGCGCAGGTCCAATCTGTTGCGCGCCGCCAGGCCCCGAAGGTCGTCGATGGCCATCCCCACATCCAGGAAGGTTCCCGGATAGCCGCCTCCGGCCTCGCCGAGGCGGCGATATTCGATGTTCCATACCGCGAAACCTCGCGTCCGCAGGTCGTCGGCGGCGTAGGCCATCAACTCGACGCCCGGCAGACTGGACAGCCAGCAGCCGCCATGAATCAGGACCACCACCGGGTGCGTTTTGCCGCCCTTGGGCAGCCAGAGTTCGCCGAATTCCTGGGCCGCCGGACCGTAGGCGATCTTGTTGTCCGCGGCTGGTTTCGGCCGGGCGAGCAAATTGGTGAAGGACATCGGCCCCGCCCGGGCCGGCGCAGCCGGCGGCGCGATAGCGCACAGCGACAGGGCGGCCAACATCGCCAGCCGGGGCGATCGCATTGAGAAGCCCTCCCTCCAAGAGACTAAGCAGGCGAAACGAATCGCGGCCCGCCGCGAGTCATCACGACGGGCTTCACGATCTATCCACCTCCCCGGCTCCCCGCCTAAGAGGAGGGCCGGGGGGGTTCGAAGGCTTATCCGTCGTCCCGAAGCCCTATTGGGGAGGCGGAGGCGTCGTGG
This sequence comes from Caulobacteraceae bacterium, assembly GCA_039936215.1. Classification (GTDB taxonomy): domain Bacteria; phylum Pseudomonadota; class Alphaproteobacteria; order Caulobacterales; family Caulobacteraceae; genus Acaudatibacter. The sequence goes on from JBDTIW010000156.1 coordinate 1,059, forward strand.
TGTCGGCCGGCGGCGTGCTGCTCATCGGAGCCGAGGAGCTTTTCATGCCGGAGTCCGACTTCATCGACTTCTTCATCATGTGATGATGCATGTGGTGATGCATATGCATGTGATGATGCATCTTGCTCGAATGCGACATCGCCGAACCGCTTTCCGGCGGGTTCGGGATGGGTTGCATCGTGGCGGCCGGGGCCATTTGGGCGGCCGCCGTTCCGCCGACGAAGGCCGCCACGGTGAAGGCCGCGACGGCTAAGGCTGGAAGCTTCATGTGTCAAATTCCCCTTTGGGTTCGATTCAGTCCCCGACTTATAGAGCCAATAACGCCTTTCTGGAATAGTGAAAACGATCTTTACCGCGCGACGCCTTTTCGCCCCTGGCCTTCGGGGCATGACGGAGGGACGCTCGGGTCCGGCCCGGCCTTCAAAGCTTGGCGAGAATGTTCTGGCCCAGATAGACGAACAGGGCGCATCCGAGCAGGAACAGCAGGGCGGCCAGGGCCAGATCGAGCCGAGAGCCGACGGTCAGGTGCTGGTCGGGACTGTCGATGTCCTTGGCCGTCTTGAGGAAGCGCAGGCCGGCGGTGGCCACCATGGCCGTGCCGAGCACGATGAGGGTCAGGCCGGCCAGCCCGCCCCATCCCCGCGAGGACAGATGCGGCGCGCGAACCGCCATCGATGCGCCGGCCAGCTTCAGGAACAGATCGAACCGCTCGACCAGAAAGCCGAACGCCATGACGGCGATGGCCGTCCGTACCCAGGCCAGGAAGGTCCGCTCGTTGGCGGCGTGGTCGGAATAGTTCTTGATCATAGGGCGACCACGGGGTGGCTTGGCGCGACTGGCGCAGTTAGCCCCACCCAAAAGCGGCGGGCAACACCTTACCCCGCGCGCGCTCGCCTTGTCTTCGCCACGGCCGGCTTTTACAGCCCCGTCCGCGCCGCGCGATGAGGATTCCTTCCATGAGCCGCCATCTCAAGCTTGCCGCCATCGCGGCCCTCGGCTGGGCGATGGCGACGGCGGCCGTGGCCCAAGCGCCGGCCACGCCTTCCTGGCCCCAGGCGCACAGCGATCTCACGGCCGATCCGGCGGCGCGCTTCGGCGTATTGGCCAACGGCATGCGCTACGCGATCATGCGAAACGCCACGCCGGCCGGCCAGACCTCGCTTCGCCTGCGCATCGGTTCGGGCTCTCTCGAGGAGAGCGACGCCCAGCAGGGCCTGGCCCATGTGCTCGAACACATGTCGTTCAAGGGCTCGATCCACGTCCCGGCCGGCGAGATGGTCAAGATCCTGCAGCGCGGGGGCCTTTCCTTCGGGGCCGACACCAACGCCGAGACCGAATGGACCCAGACCGTCTATCAGTTCGACCTGCCGCGCAGCGACGCGGCCACTCTCGACACCGGCCTGATGCTGATGCGCGAGACGGCCGGCGAGCTCACCCTCGACGCGGCGGCCCTGACCCCCGAGCGCGGGGTGGTGCTGTCGGAAGAGCGATTGCGCGACACCCCGCGGTACCGCGCCGAAAAGGCCCAGATCGATCTGCTGGCCCATGGCCAGCGCATCACGGATCGCTTTCCCATCGGCCAGGTCGATGTGATCGAACACGCGCCGGTCAGCCTGTTGGCGGATTTCTACCACGCAAACTATCGCCCCGACCGCGCCACCCTGATCGCGGTGGGCGACTTCGATCCGGCGGCCATGGAAGCCAAGATCAAGGCGCGGTTTTCCGACTGGGCGCCGGTCGGTCCCCCGACCGCCGAGCCGGACCTGGGCCAGGTCCTGCAACGGGGCCTGACCACCAAGGTGGTCCAGCTTCCGGGCTCGTCGACGCAGACCACCATCGCCTGGGTGCGGCCTTACGACGCCTCGCCCGACACCGCCGCCAAGCGCCGGCGCGACACCATCGAGGATCTGGCCCTGGCCGTCCTCAACCGGCGGCTGGGCAATCTGGCCCAGGGAGAGCACCCGCCCTTCCTGAACGCGCGCGCCGGGTCGGAGAACCTGCTGCATTCGGTCAAGGTGGCGGAGATCGAAGCCACCTCGACGCCCGCCGCCTGGCGCCCCGCTCTGGACGCGGTCGATGAAGCAGTCCGCCGCCTGACGGCCTTCGGCGTTGGCGCCGACGAACTGGCGCGGGAGGTCGCCGAAAGCCGCGCCCTGCTGGGCAACGCCGCCGCCGGCGCCGCGACCCGCCGCACCCCGACCCTCGCCAACGACCTGGTCGACACCGTCGATGAGAACGAGGTGTTCACCGACCCGGCCGAGGAGCTGGCCCTGTTCGACGCTGACGTGAAGGGTCTGAAGGTCGACGAAGTCGATGCGGCGGCGCGCCGGGTGTTCTCGGGGGCGGGTCCCCTGGTGGAGCTGGCGTCGCCCGAAAAGATCGAGGGCGGCGAGGCGGCTCTGGCCGCGCAGTACGCCAAGGCGGACGCCGCGCCGGTGAGCGCATCGGCCGTCCAGGCCGCCATCATATGGCCCTACGCGAGCTTCGGAACCCCCGGCACGGTGGTCCGCCGAACCGATATCGCCGATCTGGGAGCGGTGAGCGTCCGCTTCGCCAACGGCGTCGGACTGATCGTCAAACCGACCGGGCTCGCCAAGGATCAGGTGCTGGTGAACGTCGATGTCGGGGCCGGGCGCCTCGGCCTTCCGAAGGACCGCTCCGTTCCGGCCTGGGCCGCCGCCGGTTTCGTGAACGGCGGTTTCGGCAAGATCAGCTTGGAAGACAGCCGCCGCGCCCTGGCGGGCAAGATCTATCAGGTGAAATTTGGTCTGGCCGATCAGGCCTTCGAGCTTGCCGGCGCCACCGACCCTAAGGATCTGCCCACCCAGCTTCAGGTTCTTGCCGCCTATCTCGCCGATCCCGGCTTTCGGCCCGAGGCCTTCGAGCGCACCCGCGCCGCCTACCTGACCGCCCTTCCGCAACTAGAGGCGACGCCTGACGGCGTCCTTAGCCGCGATCTCGAAGGCCTGTTGCACGCCGGCGATCCGCGGTGGGATTTTCCCACCAGGGATCAGCTCGAGGCCGCCAAGCCCGGCGATCTCGCCAACTTGCTGCGAAGGCCGCTCGCCAATGGGCCGGTGGAAATCACCATCGTCGGCGACGTGACGGCCGATGAGGCGATCGAACGCGTGGCCGCCACCTTCGGCGCCCTGCCGGTTCGGCCGACCGCGCCGAGCTTGGCCCCCGGCGCCCGGCAAGTCGCCTTTCCGGCCCCGACCGCCTCGCCGGTGACCCGCGCCCACAAGGGCCGGGCCGATCAGGCCATCGCGGCGATCGCCTGGCCGCTTACCGGCTTCTTCATCGACATGGAGCGCTCGCGCGCGACCATGCTGGCCGGCGAGGTGCTGCAGAACCGCGTTCTCGATCAGGTGCGCATAGCCCAGGGCGCCACCTACAGCCCCGAAACCGATGTCGAACTGTCGGAGACCTTTCCCGCCTACGGCTTCGCCTTCAGCCTGGTGGAGATACCGCCTGCCAAGATCGCCGGCTTCTACGCCAGCGTCGCGGCCATCGCCGCCGACATGGGGACCAAGGGCGTCACCGCCGACGAACTGGCCCGGGCCAGAAATCCCCGCGTGGCCGGCATCGAAAAGACCAAGCTTACCAACGAATATTGGCTCGGTCGCCTGGCGGGCGCCCAGGCCGACCCCCGTCGCCTGGACCTGATCCGCACCACCCTTCCCGACTATGCCGCGATCACCGTCGCCGACGTCCAGGCCGCCGCCAAGACCTGGTTCACCGACGATCGCGCCTGGAAGCTGGTGATCGCGCCGACGGGGGTGACGGCGTCCAGCGGCTCCTCCCTCCCCTAATGGGTAGGGCTAACGCATATGAGTCAGGAGTGTGAGGAAGCTGAGTGGGGACCAGCCGGCGTCGAGTCGTTTGTGGGACATGGGGATTTTTCTGGGGTCGGCTCGGTAGGTGTTGAGGGCGAGGCGTCTGAGGATACCGAGATTGGCCGGTGCGTTGTTCTTTCTGCTACGAGTCTCGTCCTCGGCCATGAGGACGTCGAGTTGCCAGTGAAGTTTATTCTCGACCAACCAGTGTTGTCTGGCGATTTCCATGAGGGCGTCGAGGGTGAGGCGCTTGGACAGTGCGTAGTTTTTGACCTTGTGCGTGCTCTTGCCGTCGATGGTGCGCCACGCTTCCACGCGAGCGACGAATTTGAGATCGACCAGGGCGTTCTCGCCGGGTGTCTGTTTGAAGGGATTGATGAAGCACCGCCGCACTTCATGACGGCCGTGGGCGGTCTCCTCGGTTTCGTGGATCGCCGTCCTTGGGCTGCGGGCCGCCTTGTCCAGGGCGGCGGTCGCCTGGGCCGACAGCTTGGACTGGTTGCCCTTGATCGGGATGGGTGTAGTGGCCGCCGCCGTCGCGGACCGTCTTGGTGAAGCGCCGATGGCAGTGCAGGGCGTCGGCGCTGACCATGCAGCCCTTGAGCGACAGCAGTTCCAGGGCGGCGATGGCGGCGGCTGCCTCGCCGCCGGTCTCGGCGACGACCTGGGCGAGGCTCATGAGCGTCT
>JBDTIW010000157.1:0-16907 GCA_039936215.1 Caulobacteraceae bacterium
GCGCTGGCCGCCGCGACGATGGCGCGCCGCTTGGCGTCGGTCTTGACGCGCATGAAAAGCTCCTTATCGAAACCCGATAGTACTCTTTTCACTTGACAGGCGCCAGCCCAAATCTGTACCGGATGGGCGTGGACGGCCAGCCGGACGCGAGTCCCTCCCCCAGGGAATTGCTTTTGGGGGATTGATGTTTGGGGATTGATTTTTGAAGGCCATGGCCGCGTGAACCCGATCGACGAAGAGGCGGTCTCCGCTGACGAAAAGCCGCCCGCCGCGGCGCGCTGGCGCTGGCCGCTGATGATCGGCGGACCCCTGGTCATCCTGGCCGTGGTGGCGTGGTTCGTCCTCACCGGCGGGCGCTCGCAAACCACCGACGACGCCTATGTCCAGGTCGGCAAGGCGCCGATCAGCGCCGCCATCGCCGGGCGGGTGATCGAGGTCGACGTGGTGGAAAATCAGCCTGTCAAGGCCGGCCAGGTGCTCTTCAAACTCGATCCGGCCGACCAGCAGGCCGCCGCGCAACGGGCCGGGGCGGCCTTGGCCGCCGCGCAACTCCAAGTGGTGGGCCTGCGCGCCGCCTACGACCAGCAGCGTTTGGTGCTGGGAAGCGATCTGACTACCCAGGCCTTCACGGCCCGCGAGGCGGCGCGCCAGCGCGCCCTGGTCGCCGCCGGCGTGGCCTCGCGCCAGCAGGCCGACCAGGCGCACCAGAACGCCGACCTGGCCACCGCGCAGGTGACCGTGGCCCGCCAGCAGGTGGCGACGGCCCTGGCCAATCTGGGCGCGGCGGCCAAGACGCCGGGCGACTATCCCTCCGTCCTTCAGGCCGAGGCTTCCTTGCAAGCCATGCGCCTGGATCTGTCCCGCACCGTGGTCTTCGCCCCCCAGGACGGCATCGTGACCCGGGTCGATCAGCTTCAGGTCGGGGCCTACGTTGATCCGGCCCAGACCCTGTTCTTTCTGCTGTCGGGCCAGCCCTGGGTGGAAGCCAATTTCAAGGAGGACCAGCTTCGCAAGATGCGGGTCGGCCAGAAGGCCCAGATAAAGATCGACGCCTACGGGGGCGGCGCCCTGGCCGGTCATGTGGAGAGCTTCAGCCCCGGCGCGGGTTCCAGCTTTTCGGCCCTGCCGGCCCAGAACGCCACCGGCAACTGGGTAAAGGTGGTTCAGCGCCTGCCGGTCCGCATCGCCTTCGACAAGCCGCCGCCGGACGTGGCGGCGCGCGCCGGACTGTCGGCCAAGGTCACCGTCGACGTTCGCGCCGACGCCGGCCGCGCGAGCCGGCGGTAAGCGGGATGGTCTCCAAGAGATTCGCGACGTCGGCGGCTGTCACTGGCGAGACGGGTGAATCGCGTCTTCTTGCCGTTGGCGAGCGTCGCCCATGACGTCCACCTCGGACATCGCCAACCGCGTTCCGATCACCATCGCCCTGATGCTGGCGACGGTGATGAATTCGCTGGACACCACCATCGCCAACGTCGCCCTGCCGCACATTCAGGGTAGCGTGTCGGCGAGCCCCGACCAGGTCACCTGGATCCTCACCTCCTATCTGATCGCCACCGCGATCATGACTCCCCTGTCGGGCTGGCTGTCGGTGCGCATCGGCCGCAAGCGGATGTTCCTGATCTCCATCGCCGGCTTCACCGTGGCCTCCATGCTGTGCGGCATCGCCACCAATCTGGGCGAGATCGTCGCCTTCCGCCTGCTCCAGGGCCTGTTCGGGGCCTCGCTGATTCCCCTCTCGCAAGCGGTGATCCTCGATCTCTACCCGCCCCGCCAGGTCGGCCAGGTCATGGCCCTGTGGGGGGCGGCGGTGATCCTGGGGCCGATCTTCGGGCCGATCCTCGGCGGCTGGCTGACCGACAACCTGACCTGGCGCTGGGTGTTCTACATCAACCTGCCCATCGGCGCCCTGGCCCTGGCCGGGGTCTGGCTGTTCATGTCTTCCGAAGGGGGCGGCAAGGGGCGGCCCTTCGACTTCCTGGGCTTCTCCTCGCTCATCGTGTTCATCGGCGCCTTCCAGCTCATGGTCGATCGGGGGCCGACCCTGGACTGGTTCGGCTCGCCGGAAATCTGCGCCGAGGCGGTCATCTGCGCGATCGGCCTCTATGTTTTCACGGTCCAGACCCTCACCGCCGATCAGCCTTTCTTTCACCGCGACCTGGCGCGGGACGTCAACTTCGTTACCTGCACGATGTTCGGGTTCTTCATCGGCATCCTCTTGTTTTCCACCATGGCCCTGCTGCCGCCGATGATGCAGCAGCTGATGGGCTATTCGGCCCTGCAGAGCGGCGTCGCGACCATGCCGCGCGGCGTCGGCTCCTTCGCCGCCATGTTCGTGGTCGGCCGCCTGATCGGCAAGGTGGACACCCGCCTGATCCTGGCGGTGGGGTTGGCCCTGAGCGCCTTCGCCCTTTGGCAGATGACCAGGTTCGATCTTTCCATGACCTCGCGGCCGATCATCATCTCGGGGATATTTCAGGGCCTCGGCATCGGCCTGATCTTCGTGCCGCTGAGCACCCTGGCCTACGCCACCCTGGCCCCGCGCCATCGTCCGGAGGCGACCGGGGTCTTCACCCTGGTGCGCAGCCTGGGAGCCAGCGTCGGCATCTCGATCATGGAGGCCTTGTGGACGGTAAATAGCTCGGTGGTCCACTCCACCCTGGCGGCCCATATCCGGCCGGGCGATCCGGTGGTCGCCGCCGCCCTGCCGCCGCTGTTCAATCCCGCCACGGTGGCCGGCTTGCAGGCCCTCAACGGCGAGGTGACCCGTCAGGCGGCCATGGTCGCCTATGTGGACGACTTCAAGGTGATGATGATCGTCACCCTGGCCTGCCTGCCGATGCTGCTGTTCATGCGCAATCCCAAATACGCCACAGGGCCGGTTCATGCCGTGGCCGAATAACCCCGCCGCCTCGCAGAACGGAGCGCGGGCGACGGCGATCCTGGCCGCCGCCATAGTCCTGGCCGCCTGCACGACCGTTGGGCCGAACTTCAATACCCCCGCTGGGCCAGCCGCGGCGGGCTACGCCATGGCCGGGGACGCGCGGCCCGCCATCGCCGAACTGACGCCACGGGCTCGCGCCGCCGGCCCCTGGTGGCGATCCCTCGGATCGGCCGATCTCGACGCGGTGATGGTCCAGGCCCTGGCCGGCAACCAGACCCTGGCCGCCGCCGACGCCACCCTGGAAAAGGCGCGCGACGAGGCCGCCAAGACGCGCGGCGCCGGCGCGCTCCAGGCGAGCGCCAGCGCCGGCGCGGAGCGGGAACGGATCAACACCCAGATCTTCGGGATTCCCAACTTTCCCAGCCCGACCATCAACCTGTTCAGCGTCGGCGGCATGGTTTCCTACGACCTCGACCTGTTCGGCGGCCAGAAGCGCCGGGGCGAGGCCGGCGAGGCGGCGGCGGAGGCGCAGGCCAGGCGGGCCGACGCCGCCTATCTGACCCTGACCGGCAACGTCGCCCTGCAGGCGGTCCAGATCGCCGGCCTGCGGGCCCAGATCGGGGCGGTGAGGGACATTGCCGCCGACGATCAACACAATATCGATATCGTGCGCGCCGCCGAGGCGGCCGGGGGCGAGGCGCCGTCGGCGACCACCAGCGGCGTCGCCCAATTGGCCGAGGATCAGGCCCTCATGCCGCCCCTGGAGCAGGAGTTGGCGCGGGCCCGCCACGCCCTGGCCCTTCTGGTGGGAAAGCCGGCCGCCGACTGGACCGCGCCCGACTTCGCGGTGGCCGACTTCACCCCACCGGCCCACATTCCGCTCGCCCTGCCCTCGGCCCTGGTGCGCGGACGCCCCGACATCCTGGCCGCCGAGGCCGACCTTCACGCCGACACGGCGCGGATCGGCGTGGCCACCGCGGATCTCTATCCCGACATCCGCCTGGTCGCCGGCCTCACCCAGTCGGCCCTGGCCCCGCAAAGCCTGTTTTCCTTCAGCTCGACGGGCTACAATTTCGGCGCCGCCCTCACCGCGCCCATCCTCAATGGCGGCGCACTGAGGGCCGAAAAACGAGCCGCCCAGGCCCAGGCGCGCGCCTCCCTGGCGCAATACCGCCAGACCGTCCTCGTCGCCTTCACTCAGGTCTCCGACGTGCTGACCGCCCTGGCCCACGACGACGACCAGGCCGCCGCCCTGACCAAGGCGCAATCGACCGCCCAGGCCGCCCTCGCCGATGCGCGCACCGCCTACCGATTGGGCGGCGGCGCCGTTCTGCCCATCGTCCAGGCCCAGCGCCGCCTCGACCGCGCCCGCCTCGCCCTCATCCAAGCCCAGGACCAACGCCTCGCCGACATCGTCAGCCTCTACGCCGCCACGGCCACCGACTGGCGGCCCGCGCCTGCGGCGCCATCGGGATCGTAGTTTGGCGCGCGATCACTTGGCGCGCGGCCGAACGGGGCATGGAGAAAGCCGGCGGTCAGAATCCAACGGCTGGTCCCGAGTCGATGAGCGATGGGGTGGACGCCCCCCGACGGCATCGATGTGCCAGAGTGGAGGTGTTGAAAACACCACTGCAAAGGAGGCGTCCGTGGGAGAATTTAGCATCATTGGATTGGATTTGGCCAAGTCTGTCTTTCAAGCGCACGGCGCGGATGCGTCGGGGGCTGTGATCTTCCGAAGGAAGCTGCGACGCGATCAGGTGGTGGCGTTCTTCGCCAAGCAGCCGGCCTGCATCGTGGCGATGGAGGCGTGCGCCAGCGCCCATTATTGGGCGCGCGAGATCGGGGCCCTGGGCCACGAGACGCGTTTGATCCCGCCGGCCTATGTGAAGCCGTTCGTGAAGCGTCAGAAGAACGACATGGCGGACGCGGAGGCGATCTGTGAGGCGGCGCAGCGCCCGACCATGAGGTTCGTGGCCGTCAAGAGCGCCGAGGCGCAGGGGGCCTCTGTAGTGTTCCGCACGCGAGACCTGCTGGTCCGCCAGCGCACGCGGCTGATCAACGCTCTGCGGGGCCACATGGCCGAGTTCGGCATCGTGGTCCGCCAGGGCGCCGGTCATGTGACCAAGCTGATCGACTTCGTCCTGGATCCGTCTTCGGACTTGCCCCAGGAGGGTCGCAGGATTCTGGCGTTGCTCGCCCAGAGCTTGCGGCAGCTTCAGGTGCAGATCGGCGTCTTGGATGCGGAGATCGCCAAGCGGGCCAAGACGAACAGCACGGCCAGGCGGTTGATGACCATTCCCGGGATCGGCCCGATCGGAGCCACCGCCCTGGTGGCCCTGGCGCCGCCGGCGCACACGTTCAAGCGAGGTCGCGACTTCGCCGCCTGGATGGGGCTGACACCGCTCCAGCACTCAAGCGGCGGCAAGGAGCGGCTGGGTAAGACCACCAAGATGGGCGAGCGCAGCCTGCGCCGTCTGCTGATCCTAGGGGCGAGCTCGACGGTGAAGGCGGCGACGCGCAAGCCGCCGGCGCCGGACTCGTGGCTTGGCAGGATGCTGGCCAGAAAGCCGCGCATGCTCGTCATCGTGGCGTTGGCCAACAGAATGGCGCGCATCGTCTGGGCGCTGATGGTCCATGGAGGAACCTACAGAGCTCCGGCCGTGGCGGCGTGAAACCCGCCAAGGCCTGAGGCTGTCGGAGGTGTAGGAAGGTCAAAGGAGGTTATGGCGCAACGGTCGATGAGACGGGGTCGGGAAAACCAGGGAAATGTCCAAGCGCACCAAGCGCGCATTAAGCGAAATGGACCCGATCCGCGAACTCCATAATGGCCAGCGGCGTATGAAAAGCCGCATCAACAGGTCGGACACACGGAAGCACCTCGACTACGCGCCACACCCTCTCCGAGATTCTGCTTGCATCTGAAGGGGCGTCCACACACGACATTCCGAATGACGGAGTCGGGCGGAACACTGCCGCCAGCGGCCCGCCGGAAAACGAACATGGCGACAACTGGGGAAGTGCGGGGATCGACCAGTCTTCGTGCGCCCGTCCGGACTCAAGCGTCGGATTTTGACCACCAGGTTCGGTCGCCAAATTCAAGATCGAGGGGACGGGAAGGTTCTTGAAACGCGGAGACGCAAAGGCGCGGAGAAGGATTGAGGAGGCGCTTCGCGCGGTGGGCGTTCGGTCCCGCCCCGAAGCGCGCACGCCCTGCCCTTGTTCATCTGCGTCTCCGAGCCTTGGAGGTTCAAAAGATGACGCCGCCTCGCCAGAGCCTGACGCTGTCCGGCGCCCCCCCAGCCCCGACCGCCGCTAGTTGAAGACGTATCTCAACTCCGCGCCGACATTGTCGCCGTCCCGCTGCCTGGAAAAGTCCAGCGTCGGATTGGCGAACGCTTCGTTGGAGCCCCCGTAGAAGGTGTGACGGTAGTTGACCGAGCCCACCAGACGGTTGGGAATGAAGTGATAGTTGAGCGACACATTGACATCCTGGGTGTCGCCGAGGTGGAGGGTCCGCTCCAGGCCGCTGGCCCGATCGGTCACCGTGGGGCTGCCGTTGAAGGTGTAGCCGGCCCCGACATTGGCCGACAGGCGACTGGTGAGCCGCGTCTGGGTCTGAACGCCCAGCGAAGGCGCCCAATGCGACGACGTCACGGTGTGATCCCCCGAAACGGTGTTCTCAAGGTCGCTGGATCCCAGATAGCGGGCGGAGACCTCCCCGCGAATGGTGAACATGCGTGTTTCGCGGCCCAAGGCGAGACCAAAGTCAGCCGCCGGACCGCCGCGGGCGATCGTGGCGTCCTGGGTCGCGGTGGCGGTTCTGTTCTGGAACGCATCGGGCGAATAGGAGCCGATCACATCCAGACTGACCGGATGGTTGCGTTGATCGAGCAGGCGGTAGGTCGCGCCCAACGTCGGGTCTTCCCAGCCGCTCTGATTGATCGTCGTCGCGCCATCGGCCGTGACCACGCGGCTATGTCCCGAAAAGCCGTAGCCGATGCTCACGTTCAGCGACAACGCGTCGGTGACGCCGTAGGCGAAGCTCTGGCGGAGCGTGTTCAAGGTGTTTCGCGTGCTGGCCGTCTGCGCGCCGGTGTCGTCGAAGACGCTCCCATCAATTCGCTGGTAGTCGTAGGTGCTGTCTCCGAAAATCTGACCCTTGAGTGGCAGATAGGTCGGATCGCTGAGAATGCGGTCGGCGATGGGCGTGAGGTCCTGCGCATGCGCGATCAGCGGGACCGAGGCCGCCACAGCGAGGGCCAGACATAGAATGGGGCGCGTGGTCAAAAAACTTCTCCTTAGGATCAAAACCGTGGGAGCGCGAAAATATCCAAGAATGTGCCGCTGTTATGGCCCCAAAGTCATGTTTTGGCCGATATCGGGCGCCTTTCACTGCGAAATTCACATACCTGTCAAAAGACGGCGCGACGTTGCGGAAATGCAACGCATCGGCGGCCCTCAGGACGCGGACCGGCCGACCGTCATCAGATAGTTCACCCGCGAGCGGGTCGATCGCGACCAGCGGCCGTCCAATGGATTGAAGGAAACGCCGAACGGGCCATCGACCTCATAGTCCTCGCCGGCCAGAAAGCCGCGCAGTTCGTCCGGTTTGATGAATTTTCGCCAGTCGTGGGCGCCCGCCGGAACCCAGCGCAGCACATATTCGGCCCCGATCTTGGCCAGGGCGAGCGCCTCGAGGGTGCGGTTCAAGGTGGCGACGATCATCAGGCCGCCCGGTGTCAGAAGGCGGGCGCAGTCGCGCAGAAAGGCGCCGGGATCGGTCACGTGTTCGATCACCTCCATGTTGAGGATGAGATCGAAAAGCGTCTCGCCCGCGGCCAAAAGCGCTTCCGCCGTGGTGGCGCGATAGTCGATGGCGAGGTTCCGCTCGGCGGCATGCGCGCTCGCGACGGCGATATTGCGCGCCGAAGCATCAACGCCGGTGACACTGAAACCCAGACGCGCCATGGGTTCGCACAACAGTCCGCCACCGCAGCCGATGTCGAGCAGCCGCAGGCCCGCGAACGGCGCGCGTTCCATGGGATCGCGTCCGAACCGCGCCAAGGCCTGTTCGCGAACGAAGGCAAGGCGAACCGGATTGAACCGATGCAGGGGTGCGAACTTGCCGCGCGGATCCCACCACTCCGCGGCCACGGCGGAGAAGCGCGCCACGTCGGCCGGATCGATGCTGGAGGGGTTGGGCGGGGGCAGGGTCATGGCGCCTTTCCTAACGCGCCCCGCCGCGCTTGTCCCGACTCCGGGCCCTCGCTAGAACCCATCCTTCCCGCGCGGGAGGGCGGCGAGGTTTGCCCCGACTGGTGATGAAATTCGGCGGCACCTCGGTGGCCGACCCCGAGCGCATTCGCCGCGTCGCCGCCCTGGTGGCCGCCGAGGCGGCGCGCGCGCGCGTGGCCGTCGTGGTTTCGGCCATGGCCGGCAAGACCAATGAACTGGTGGCGTGGACGGACGGGGCGGGCCCGGCGACCGGCGACCTTCAACAGTCTGACCAAGAGTACGACGCCGTCGTGGCGTCCGGGGAACAGGTCACCGCCGGACTTCTGGCCATGACCTTGCGCAACATGGGGGTCGCGGCGCGCTCCTGGATGGGCTGGCAGATTCCCATCCTCACCGACGACGTCCACGGGCGGGCGCGCATAGACGACATTCCGGCCGAGCGGCTCATCGCGGCGCTGGAGACCGGCGAGGTCGCCGTGATCGCCGGCTTTCAGGGGGTGAGCCGCGACGGACGCCTGACCACCCTAGGGCGCGGCGGCTCGGACACCACGGCGGTGGCCATCGCCGCGGCGGTGAAGGCGGCGCGCTGCGACATCTATACCGATGTCGATGGCGTCTATACGGCCGACCCGCGCATCGAATCCAAGGCGCGGCGGCTGGCCGCGATCAGCTATGAGGAAATGCTGGAAATGGCGTCCCTGGGCGCCAAGGTGCTGCATACCCGCTCGGTGGAGTTGGCCATGGCCCATGGCGTACCGCTGCGGGTGCTGTCGAGCTTTGCCGCCGCCGATCCGGCGCGAGGAGGGGGAACCATTGTCTGCGACGAGGAGGAAATCGTGGAAAAGCGTATTGTCAGCGGCGTGGCCTACAGCCGCGACGAAGCCAAGATCAGTCTCTTCGGCCTGCCCGACCATCCCGGCGTATCCTCGGAAATCTTCGGTCGCCTGGCCGACGCCAACGTCAATGTCGATATGATCGCCCAGAGCCACGCGCGCGGCGAGGGCGCGGCGAACATGGAGTTCACGGTGAGCAAGCGCGACGCGGCGCGGGCCGTCGATGTGGTCCGCGCCGCGCGAGACGCCATCGGCTTTCAGGAACTGGCGGTGAACGAGGATGTGGCCAAGGTGTCGGTGATCGGGGTGGGCATGCGCAGCCACGCCGGGGTCGCCAAGACGATGTTCGGGGCGCTGGCCGACAAGGGGGTCAACATCCAGGTGATCGCCACCTCGGAAATCAAGATCAGTGTGCTGATCGATGCGGCGTACACGGAACTGGCGGTGCGCGCCCTTCACGCCGCCTACGGCTTGGACCAACTTTAGGCCACTCGGCCGGTTGTTCGGCGGTTCGGTCAGCGAGGGCCCGGAACAAGAACGGGCGTTCCGCCCGCCGCGCGCGCGGCGCAAAACCTGCTATAGGCGCGCCAATTGATGGACGAGGAGCGGTCTTAGCCATGCCGACCCCGGGGCTCGCCATACGCGGACCGCGCAGCCTGCTGCGGCAAATTCGCGAGGCCATGGCCGGGTCCGGCCCCGCCCAGGTCAAGCTGGGCGCGGTGGCGCGCACCATCGCGGTGTCCATGGTCGCCGAGGTGTGTTCCATCTATCTGCGCCGCGCCTCCGGCGAAATGGAGCTGTTCGCTACCGAAGGATTGGACCCGGGCGCCGTCCACGTCACCCGGCTCAAGCAGGGCGAGGGCCTGGTCGGCGAGATCATGCGCGGCGGCCGGCCTCTGAACCTCTCCGACGCGCCGGGGCACCCGGCCTTCTCCTATCGTCCGGAGACCGGCGAGGATCCCTTTCACGCCTTCCTCGGCGTGCCGCTCCTCAGAGGCGGACGGGCGATCGGCGTACTGGTGGTGCAGAACCGCACCAGCCGCGTCTACGGCGAGGACGAGGTCGAGGATCTGCAGATCATCGCCATGGTCCTGGCCGAAATGGTGGCGGCTGGCGATCTGCTGTCGCGGGAGGAACTCAAGGACGTCGAGATCGCGCCGCATCGGCCCGAGCGGCTCAAGGGCGCGAAGTTCGCCGACGGCCTGGCCTTCGGCGTCGCGGTCCTGCATGAGGCGCCCGTGGCCGCCTCGCGCCTGCTCTCCGAGGATGTAGCCGCCGAAGAGATCCGCCTGGCCGGCGCCATCGCCAGTCTGCAAAGCCAGATCGACGCCATGCTCGAGGGCCACGAGGGAATCGTCGGAGCCTCCCGTGACGTCCTCGAAACCTACAAGATGCTGGGTCATAGCCGAAGCTGGAACCATTCGCTGCAGGAGGCGGTGCATTCGGGGCTGACCGCCGAGGCGGCGGTGGAGCGGGTGCGCTCGGAACACCGCGCCGGCCTGGGCCAGGCGCGCGATCCTTATCTGCGCGAGCGGGTTCACGACCTCGAGGACCTCAACGACCGGCTCCTGCGGCACCTGACCGGTGATGGCGGCAAGCGCCGCCGATTGCCCACCAACGCCGTCCTGATCGCCCGCAACCTGGGCCCGGCCGATCTGCTGGAATACGACCGCGCCAAGCTGCGCGGTCTGCTGCTGGAGGAGGGCTCCTCCGCCAGTCACGCGGCCATCGTGGCGCGCGCCCTCGACATTCCTTGTGTCGGCCGCCTGGCCGGACTTCGCGACCGGGTCAGCGAAGGCGACCCGGTGATCGTCGATGCCGAGACCGGAGAAGCCTATCTGCGCCCCCGCCCGGACGTCGTGAAGGCGGTCACGGCGCGCATCGGCATCCGGACCGAGAAGCGGGCCGAGTTCGCCCGCCTGCGCGACACCCCGGCCTTTACCCGCGACGGGACCAAGATCACCCTTCTGATGAACGCCGGCCTAGCGGTCGATCTGGACAGTCTCGCCGAAACGGGGGCGGAGGGAATCGGCCTCTTCCGCACCGAATTCCAGTTCATGGTCTCCGAGGACCTGCCACGCCTGGGCGTCCAGGCGGCGCTCTACGCGCGGGTGCTGGAGGCGGCCGGCGACCTGCCGGTGACCTTCCGCACCCTGGATCTGGGCGGCGACAAGGTCCTGCCCTATCTGCAGACCGAGCGGGAGGACAATCCGGCCCTTGGCTGGCGGGCGGTGCGCATGGGCCTCGATCGCCCGGGCCTGCTGCGCATGCAGCTCCGCGCCCTGATCGCCGCCGTGGCCGGCCGGCCGCTTCGGGTGATGTTTCCCCTGGTCGCCAGCATCGACGAATTTCGCGCCGCCCGCGCCCTGGTCGATCGCGAGATCGCCTGGGCTCTGCGCCGCGGTCGCCCGGCCCCCTCGCGCCTGGACGTGGGCGCGATGATCGAAGCGCCGTCGCTGCTCTGGCATCTGGACGCGCTTTTGCCTCTGACCGACTTCGTCTCCGTGGGGACCAACGACCTCATGCAGTATATGTTTGCCGCCGATCGGGGGAATCCGCGGGTCTGCGATCGCTACGACCCCCTGTCGCCGCCGGCGCTGCGCGCCCTCAGGGCGATCTGGGAAGCCTGCCTGGAGACCGGCACGCCGGTTTCCGTGTGCGGGGAGATGGCCGGCAGACCGCTGGAAGCCTTCGTCCTGGTGGCGCTCGGATTCGAGCGGCTGTCCATGCCGCCAGCCGGCATAGGGCCGGTGAAACAGATGGTGCTGTCCTGCGACAGGGAGGCGGCGCGCCGGGGCGTCGAGGGTCTGCTGAGGAGCAACGCCGGATCGGTGCGCGGCGAAATCGAAGCCCTGGCCAGAAAGCTCTACGTCGCTGCATAGGCCATTGAATTCACGAAACTCCGCTGCTATCGAACGGGTGGGCTTGAGGCGCTCCCTTTGGCCGTGTTTCATGTGTGAATGGCCGCCCGCGATGCGGTCGCAGTCGGGGATGTGAGTCGCCATGCCGTTGGACACCGACGCGTTCGCGGACGTCCACAGGCTTCAATCGCTGAATGACGACCTGGCGCCCCTGCGTCCGACGCAAGTCGTTCTGAATCAGGAGGGATGCGTCGGCGCCGCCCTGCGCGCGGCGCGCGAGAGCCTTGGTCTTGGCATCGACGATATCGCCCAGGCGACCCGCGTCCGCGCCGCCCACATCGCCGCTCTCGAAGCGTTCGATCTGGACCTGTTGCCATCCCGCCCGTTCGCGGTGGGCTTCGTGCGCGCGTACGCCCGCTCCCTTGGTCTGGAGCCCGAGGCGGTGGTCGCGCGCTTCCGGGCCGAAGCGCCGCGCATCGACGACCATCTGCGCGCGCCGGGCGGACTGCATCTCCAGCGTCACCGGCGCTTTGGATCGGTCGCCGTCCTGGTCGCTCTTGTGCTGGGAGCCGTGGTGACGTGGAACATCGCCCGTCGGGCCGGTGATCCCCGCCGACATGCCGGCGCGATCGCCGCTCGCACGCACATTGCGGCGCCGCGAACCCCGCCGATTTCGGGACCGGCCCACCTGGGCGCCCCGCTACCGCCTCCCACCGAGGCCGCCGCGCCCCCGGCCTACGAGACTCCTGGTCTGGCGACCGCGCCAGCCACCGACCGGGCTGCGGTCGCGGCCGAGACGCTCGGTAAGCCTTTTGTCGCCGCCGGCGCCATCTACGGCGCTCCGCCGGGCGGGTCGGGCGTGATCCTGCAAGCCACGAAATCGACCGCGCTCATTGTGCGCGGCCAGGGTGGGGCGGTCTATTTCGCGCGCCAATTGGCGGCCGGCGAGGCCTGGAAGGCGCCGGCCATGGCGGGATTGATTGTCGACGCCGGCAACCCCGCTTCGGTGGAGGTGTTCGCCGGCGGAGTCTCACGAGGGCCCCTCACCGACGCCCAGACGCCGCTGGCTCGCCTGGGGGACTGACTTCTTCCACGATCCCGCTTGGGCGCGCGGCCGATCGGGCCTATGTTGCGGAACACCATGACCGTTCAAGACCACACCCGCCTTCGCCCCTGGCGGTCTATCGACCGGCGTAAGTCGCGGCAGATTCATGTCGGGGCGGTGCCGGTGGGCGGCGACGCGCCGATCACCGTGCAGTCGATGACCAACACCATCACCGGCGACGCGGCGGCGACCATCGCCCAGATTCGCCAGCTCGAGGAGGCCGGGGCCGACATCGTGCGCGTATCCTGCCCGGACGAGGACGCCACCGCCGCCTTCAAGACCATCGCCAAGGCCGTACGCGTGCCCTTGGTCGCCGACATTCATTTCCACTACAAGCGCGGCATCGAGGCGGCCAAGGCCGGCGCCGCCTGCCTGAGGATCAACCCCGGCAACATCGGCTCGCCCGCGCGGGTGCGCGAGGTGATCCAGGCCGCCCGAGACCACGGCTGCTCCATGCGCATCGGCGTCAACGCCGGCTCCCTGGAGCGGGAGCTCTTGGAGCGCTATGGCGAGCCCTGCCCTCAGGCCATGGTCGAAAGCGCGCTCGGCCACGCCCGCATCCTTCAGGATCACGACTTTCACGAGTTCAAGATCAGCGTGAAGGCCTCCGACGTGTTCATGACCGTGGCCGCCTATCAGATGCTGGCCGACGCCATCGACTGTCCCCTGCACCTGGGAGTCACCGAGGCCGGCGCCTTGCGCTCGGGGACCATCAAGTCGGCGATCGGCATGGGGGGTCTGTTGTGGGCGGGAATCGGCGACACCATCCGTGTCTCCCTGGCCGCCGACCCGGTGGAGGAGATCAAGGCCGGCTTCGATATCCTCAAATCGCTGGGCCTGCGCCACCGCGGCGTCAACATCATCGCCTGCCCCTCGTGCGCGCGCCAGGGCTTCAACGTCATCGAGACGGTCAACAAGCTCGAGGAGCGCCTCAAGCACATTTCCGCCCCCATGAGCCTTTCGATCATCGGCTGCGTGGTCAACGGTCCGGGCGAGGCCCTGATGACCGATGTCGGCTTCACCGGCGGCGGCGCGGGGTCGGGCATGGTCTACGTGGCCGGCAAGGCCGATCACAAGATGGACAATGACCACATGGTCGACCATATCGTCGGCCTGGTCGAAGCGCGGGCGGCGCAGATCGAGGCGGCGGAAAGCGAGCGAGAGACGGCAAGGCCTTTGCAGGCCGCTGAATAGTCTCGCGGTGCTCTTGCGCGTCAATCCGGCGGCTGGTTAGTTTACCTCCCAACTTTTACGGGAGAGACCTCGATGTCCGCCGACGGCAATTGGAAGACCACGGTCAATTCGCCCATGGGGGTGCAGGAGGGTACGCTCAGCCTCGTCACCGACGGGGCCGCTTTCACGGGCAAGATGGAGGGCCGGATGGGGGCGCAGGATATTTCCGGCAAGGTCGATGGGAATACCCTTTCCTGGGAGGCCAAAATCACGTCGCCGTTTCCCATGACCCTGGAGTTCACCGTCACCTTGGACGGCGACGCCATGACCGGCAGCGTCAAGGCCGGCGCCTTTGGCTCGTCGCCGCTGACCGGCGTTCGGGCCTAAATATCCATTGACCTCGCTCGTATCCGCCTGGACGGCGGCCAAGGCGCGGCTGGCGGCGGCGGGGGTGGAGGGGCCAGTGATCGACGCGCGGCTTCTTCTCGAGGCCGCGGCCGGGGCGACGCGGGCCGAGATCATCGCCGATCCCCATCGCGCCCTGACCTCC
Source organism: Caulobacteraceae bacterium (assembly GCA_039936215.1). Classification (GTDB taxonomy): domain Bacteria; phylum Pseudomonadota; class Alphaproteobacteria; order Caulobacterales; family Caulobacteraceae; genus Acaudatibacter. The sequence goes on from JBDTIW010000157.1 coordinate 14,642, forward strand.
GCTCAGGCCGACACCCTGGACGGCTATCTCGCCCGCCGCGAGGGGCGCGAACCGATCAGCCATATTCTGGGCGTCAAGGGTTTCTGGAAGATCATGCTGCGGGTGACGCCGGATGTGCTGACGCCCCGGCCCGACACCGAGACCATCCTCGATGTGGTCCTGCCCGAGTTTACCGCCGAGCGCCGATTTTCCGTCCTCGATCTGGGGGTCGGATCGGGGGCCATCCTGCTGGCCCTTCTGGCCGAGCGGCCCGGCGCCACCGGGCTGGGCGTGGATGTCTCCGCCGAAGCCCTGGCGGTGGCGCGGGAGAACGCCGCCAATCTGGGCCTGGCGTCGCGTATCGCCCTCCTGCGTGGAGATTGGACGAGCGGCTTGGAGACGGACAGTTTCGATCTGGTGGTCTCGAACCCTCCCTACGTCGCCAGCGATGATCTGGCCGCCCTGGCTCCGGAAGTTCGCGACCATGAGCCGCGGCTGGCCCTCGACGGCGGCCCGGACGGCCTCACCGCCTATCGCGCCCTGGCTCCGCAAATCCTGCGCGTTCTGCGCCCAGGCGGGCTCTTCGCCGTTGAGATAGGCGCCGGCCAGCGCGCCGCCGTTGAAGACTTGTTTGCCAAGGCGGAGGGCCAGGGCGTACGGACAGTGCACGACTTGGCGGGTCGCGACCGCGTCGTCACCGGCTCCAAAAAAGCCCTTGGATAAAGTCTCGGCAACCGCTAGTAACAACGTGGTCTCCACCCTGATCGACTGACCGTGGGTCGAGGCGCTGGGTTCAGGATGGACTTGGCGCACAGCTTCGCCGATGGCGCGGTCGATGAAACCCTCGCGGATACGCCTTTTGCCCATGGGCGGAGACGGGGAACCAAACGACACCTGACCACTTTACGGACCATCGGGGTCCACGGACACGAGAAACGCGGGCCCGCCCGGAATACCCGGATTGTCGGGAGCGGGCCGCCCGCCAGCAGGCCACTAAAGCATGAGAGATTTCAAAGGTATGAAGCGTCAGCGTGGGCGCAGCCGCAACGGCGGCGGTGGCAGCGGCGGAAAGCCGCAGCACAACTCCAATCGCGCCTTCGATTCCAACGGACCAGAGGGGGTCAAGGTTCGCGGGGCCGCCCAGCACGTCTACGAGAAATATCAGCAACTGGCGCGCGACGCGCATACGGCCGGCGACCGGGTTCTGGCCGAGAATCATCTGCAGCACGCCGAACACTATTTCCGGGTCATGCGCGTCATGCAGCCACAGCGGCCCCTGACGGAAATCATCGGCCGCGACCAGTTCGTCTCCGGTTACGACATGGACTTCGAGGACGAGAGCGGCGCCGGCGAGACGGCTGAGCCGGAAGCGGAGATGGCCGAGAGCGGCGAAGCCGGCGCGGAACGGCAGGACCGGTTGGAGAACCGCCGCGACGAGCGCCCGCGCGAAGACTATCGACAAGGCGACCAGCGGTCCCGCGACGATCGCGCCCGGAGCGATGCGTCTCGGAGTGATGCGTCTCGGGGCGATGCGTCTCGGGGCGAGCGCTGGACCAGCGAACGCCCGCCGGGCGATCAGGCGGCGAACGAGCGCGTCATGAGCGAGCGTTCAACCGAGCGTCCGCAGGGCGACCGATACCAGGCAGACCGGTCCGCTCGGCCCGTTCGCGATGACCGCGTCGGTCAAAATCGGGACGATCGGCCGCGCTACGAGCGTCGGGACGCGCCGCGGCGCGACCCCCTGACGGTTGTCGAGCCCGAAGCCACGCCGCTGACCGCCCAGCCGGCTCCCGAGTCGGCGCACGTCTTGCGCGCCGATGACGGCGAGGTGAACCACGCCCCGGCCTTTCTTCAGGTGCGCCCGGTCGAGCCGCGGGACGAGGCCGCCGGCGAAAGCCGGCGACCCCGCCGGCGACGCTCCCCCTCCACCTTAGAAGCCGCCGACGCCGGGCCGGCGGCGGCCGCCTCCGATCAGGAATAGCGCTTCGGACTCGGTCGGGTCGGTGAAGAACGGCCTTTAGGCGCGGGCGACGGAACCCAGCAACGCGCCCTTCGATCTGGGCGCGACCTTTGCCCATTCCGGCCAGCGCCACGCGGGGGTGGCCTTGGCGGATGCAATGCAGGTTTCGAGACGGGCCAGCAGGATGTTCACCGATCCGTCATTGAGGAAATGATTGGCCCCGGGCACGCAGTGAAAGCGCATCGGGCAGCGTGTCGCGACGGCGCCGGCGAAAGCGCGGGCCGTCTCGATCGGCGCGAAATCGTCCTGGTCGCCGTGAATAAGGTG
>JBDTIW010000158.1:0-11921 GCA_039936215.1 Caulobacteraceae bacterium
GCCGGCCAGCCGCATCTCGAACTCGCCGGCCCGGTCGCCCCCGAACACCAGATGGGTGTGGCAGTCGATGAGGCCCGGGGTGATCCAGCGCCCCTCGCAGTCGATGGTTTCGTTTGGCTGGAATGAGGGCGCGTCGTCCGCCGGCCCGGCGTAGACGATCCGCCCATCCAGGCACGCCACCAGCCCGTCCATGACTTCGCCCAACCCCGGCCGATCAAGCGCCAGGGTCGCCAGCCGAGCGTTCCGCCAGAGCCGGTCGCAGCGCATCTGTTCTCCAGGCAAGGGCCGCTCAAGCGTGGCCAAGGCCGGCGTTTATACCTAGACAAGACCCCATGAGCGAGGGGAGCTTGAGCGGCGTGCAATCTCTGTGGTTCGAAACAGCCCTTCTGCCGGGCGGCTGGGCGTCCTCCGTGAGGATCGCCTACGCCGGTGGGCGGATCGTGGGCGTCGAGGCCGGCGTCGCCGCCCAGGCGGGCGACGAGCGCGGCGCGAGCGCCGTGCCGGGCCTCGGCAATGTCCACAGCCACGCCTTCCAGCGCGGCATGGCGGGCTTGGCCGAGACGCGTGGACCGAGCGGCGACGACTTCTGGACCTGGCGGACAATGATGTACCGCTTCGTCGATCGCCTGGGCCCGGCGGAAGTCGAGGCGGTCGCCGCCCTGGCCTATGCCGAGATGCTGGAGAGCGGCTTCACCCGGGTGGGCGAATTCCACTACCTGCACCACGACCTGGATGGGCGCCCTTACGCCGATCCCGCCCAACTGGCCGGCGCCATCGCCGCCGCCGCCGAGGCCTCTGGCATCGGCCTGACCCTTCTGCCGGTGTTCTATGCCCACAGCGGCTTTGGCGGCGCGCCGCCGACCCCGCGGCAGCGGCGGTTCATCAATACGCCGGACTCCTTCGCGCGCCTGGTCGAGGCGAGCCGCGCAGCCGTCCGCGCCCTGCCGGACGCCGTGGTCGGCGTCGCCTCGCACAGCCTGCGCGCGGTGACGCCCGCGCAACTGGCCCTGGTCGCGCCCATGGCCGGCGGCGCGCCGACCCACATCCACATCGCGGAGCAGGCGCGGGAAGTGGAGGATTGCCTGGCCTGGTCCGGGGCGCGGCCGGTGGAGTGGCTGTTGGATCACGCGGATGTCGACGCCCGCTGGTGCCTGGTTCACGCCACCCACCTGACCGACGCCGAGACCGATCGGCTGGCGGCCAGCGGCGCGGTGGCGGGCCTGTGCCCGATCACCGAAGCCAACCTCGGCGACGGCCTCTTTCCGGCGCCGCGATTCCTGGCCGCCGGCGGGACGTTTGGAATCGGCAGCGATTCGAATGTATTGATCGATGCGGCCGAGGAACTGCGAATCCTGGAATACGGCCAGCGCCTGACCCGCCAGGGGCGAAACATCCTGGCCTCGCAAGCCCGGCCCTCCGTCGGCGCCGCCCTGTTCGCCGGCGCCCATGCGGGAGGCGCGCAAGCCCTGGGCGTCGCGCCCCTCGGGCTCGAAGTCGGCGCCCCGGCCGACATCGTCTGCCTGGACGCCAATCACCCCTCCTTGACCGGCCGCCAAGGCGACGCCCTCCTCGACGCCTGGATATTCGCGGTCCGGGGCGGAGCGGTGGAGAACGTCTGGAGGCGGGGGCGAAAAGTGGTGGAGGCGGGACGGCATGTGGAGCGCGACGCCATCGCCAAGGCGTATCGCCAAGTGATTTCGCGGCTGCTCGCCGCGTAAGCCTCGGCGAGTCCGGCCCAGGCCGGGAACACAAGGGCGGCCAATGGGCTTGTGTCGGCAACCCTTCCAAATTGGAGACACGCCATGAAATATCGCCAACTCGGATCGAGCGACCTCAGCGTCTCGGAAATCTCCCTGGGCTCGTGGCTGACCTTCGGGGTCGGGGTGGAGCGCGAGCGGGCGGCGGCCTGTGTGCGGCGGGCCTTCGATCTGGGGATCAACTTCATCGACACGGCCAACGTCTATGGGCGCGGGGCGGCCGAGACCTTTCTGGGCGAGACCCTGACCGGTAGGCCGCGCGACTCCTACGTCTTGGCGACCAAGCTGTTCTTTCCCATGAGCGACACCGATCGCGGCCTGTCGCGGGTTCAGATCGTCAAACAGTTGGACGCCTCCCTCAAACGGCTGCGGGTCGAGGTCATCGATCTCTACCAGTGCCATCGCTACGACGAGGCCACGCCGCTGGAGGAGACCATGGCCGCGCTCAGCGATGCCGTGCGGTCGGGCAAGGTTCGCTATCTGGGCTTTTCCGAGTGGCCGGCCGACAAGGTGCGCGCCGCCGTGGCCATGGCCGGGGTGGAGCGGTTCGTATCCAGCCAGCCGCAATACTCCTTGCTGTGGCAAGAGCCGGAGAAGGAGATCATCCCCCTTTGCCAGGCGAGCGGCATATCTCAGATCGTCTGGTCGCCGCTGGGCCAGGGCGTGCTCACCGGCAAATACGATCCGGGCGCGCCGCCGCCCGCCGACACCCGCGCCACCAGCCCGTCCATGAGCGGCTTCATCGCTCGCCTGATGGCCAAGCCGGTGCTGGAAGCCGTTCAGAAGTTGAAGCCGGTCGCCGCCGAGGCCGGGGTGTCATTGACCCAGTTCGCCCTGGCCTGGGTCCTGCGCGAACCCAACGTCGCCTCGGCCATCGTCGGGGCCAGCCGCCCCGAACAGGTCGATGAAAACGCCGGCGCTTCGGGATTGACCATCGATCCGGCCCTGTTCGCCAAGGCCGAGGCGATCGTGGCGGCCGCGGGGTAGCGGCGGCGCTTACAGAGTAGCGCGCGCCGACGCCCGCGCCGCCGAAACCTCTTCCGCCAAGCGGCCGGTCAGTTCGGCCATGTGGTCGAAGCGCACCTCAAAGCTGCCCAGGCCCTGGGTTAGAGAGCGCAGTTCGGCGATCAGGGCGTGGCGCTCGCTCTGGGGAAGGAAGGCCTCGATGGTCTGCCAGCCCGGCCAATCGGGGCGGGGACCGAAACCCAATATCTGGCCGCGCCGCGACGAAAGGGTGGAGGTGACGTTGGACATGGCGCTCTCGGGGACGAACACCTCCAGCTTGTCGATGGGCTCAAGCAGTGTCGCCCCGCAGCCCTTCAACCCCTCCTCGATCGCCATCCGCCCGGCGATGCGGAAGGCCATCTCCGAGGAATCGACGGCATGGAAGCCGCCGTCCATCAGAGTGACTTCCAGATCGACCACTGGAAAGCCCAGCGGCCCCTTGGCCAGGCCGTCGCCGACCCCCTGCTCAACGGCCGGAATCCATTGGCGCGGCACCGCCCCGCCGGTGATCTTGCTGGCGAAGGTGAAGCCGGCCCCGCGCGGGCGCGGCTTGATGTCGATGGTGACGTCGGCGAACTGGCCATGGCCGCCGGTCTGTTTCTTGTGACGCCCGCGCTGGGTGGCGCCGCTCTTTATGGTTTCGCGATAGGGCGTCAGGGGTGGCGCGGAGGTGATCTCGACCCCGAACCGGCGCTTCATGCGCTCCAGGGCCAGGCGCACATGGCCGTCCCCCTGGCCGGCTACCAGGATCTGATGGCTTTCCGGATCGTGGCTCACATGCAGTCCCGGATCCTCCTCGATCAGCTTGGCCAGGGCGCCGGACAGGCGCACGTCGTCCTTGCGGTTGGCCGCCGCGATGGCCAGGGCGTAGAGCGGCGGGCGCGGCGGGCGCGGCGCGGCGCTGATCGGACCCGCGCCCGCCGACAGCACGTCGCCGGCGGCGGCCTGGTCGATCTTGCCGATGGCCAGCACATCGCCGATCTGTGCCTGGGCAATCTTCTTCAGCGCCGCGCCTTGCACCGAGAATAGGCCGCCGGCCCGGGCGCGCTCGCCGTTGGGCAGGGTCAGGTCGGCGCCGTCGGTCAGGGGCTGGCCGAACACCCGGGCGTAGGCGAGCTTGCCGGCCTGGCCGGCGTAGGCGGTCTTGATCACATAGGCGGCGGCCGATGCGAGGCCCAGGCGAGCGGCGGCGCGCTCGGGCTTGGGGGTCTCGTGACGCAGGGCCTTCAGGAGCCGGCGGACGCCGAAGCCATTCAAGGCCGAGCCGAAGAAGACGGGTACGATCAGGCCCTCGTTCATGTCGCGCACCAGATCGCCAAACACCAGATCGCGGCTGGGATTGGCGTCGCTGAGGAGTTGCTCCATCAGATCGTCGTCGAAATCGGCCAGTTGTTCGAGCATGTGGAAGCGGGCGTCGGCCTCGATCTGGGCCAGTTCCGGGGTCAGGTCGACCACCTCGGAGGCCTGGCCGGCCCGATAGACGAAGGCGCGCTCCAGGGCGAGATCGACGAAGCCGGCCACCCGCTCGTCCTTAAGGATCGGCAACTGGCGGGCGACCAAGGGGACGGCGCTGACCGGAGCGAGGGCCGCCAAGAGGGCGTCCAGGGATCCTCTCGCCTGGTCCATCTTGTTGACGAACAGAGCGCGCGGCACGCCGAGCGCCTCCAACTGGCGCATCAGCGGCTGCAGCAGGCCCGCCTTGGCGCTCTCCGGCTCGGCGACGATCACCGCCAGATCGACCGCCGGCAGGGCGGCGTCGGCTTCGGCGATCAATTCCACCGAACCTGGGCAATCGATCACCTCGTAGCGGTCGCCCAGAAACTCGAAGCCGGCCAGGTTGAGTTCCACCGTGTGGCCGCGGGCGCGCGCCTCGGGACTGTTGTCGCCCACCTTGTCGGCCGCGCCGCCGCCGGCCCGCCGGTCGATGGCCCCCGAGGCCAGCAACATGGCCTCCATCAAGGTGGTTTTGCCGCCGCCGGTGGGTCCGACCAGCGCCAGGGCTCGCACCTCGCCTGAGGTCTGGGTCATCCGTCGTCCTCCGATTGCCTTTTCCGGGATGCTAGCAGACGCGGGCGCCGCTTTGCTACGCCCCACACAACGACACGGGCCCTCGCGTTGGCCTTGAGGCGCGCCAGGGGCTAAAGAACGCCCGACCATCCGTCTTGCAGGAGCCCGCGTGGCCCGTCTGTTCAATGCCTATGTGGCCGTGCGCTGGAGCGCGGCGTCCAAGCCGACCACGGGGACGGATTCGATCTGGATCGGCGTCGTCAAGCGCGATGTGCGCTTTCGCCTGGCTTTCGAGGCCCACAATCCGGCCACCCGCGCCGCCGGCGAAAAGCTGCTCGCCGCCATTCTGGACGACCGCGCAAAACGCCGCGAGCGCACCCTGGTCGGCTTCGAATTTCCTCTGGGGCTGCCGCGCGGCGTTGCCGCCGGCCTCAAGCTGACCGGCGAAGCGCCCTGGCGGGCGCTGTGGGATCAGCTGGGGCGCATGGTCAAGGACAAGGCCGACAACACCAACAACCGCTTCGGCGTCGGCTCGGAGATCAACCGGCGGCTGACCGACGGTCCGTTTCCGTTCTGGGGCTGTCCGGCGCGCGACACCCTGACCACCCTGCGGCCCAAGCGCGGGCGCGAACACGGCCTTGGCGACATTCCGGAGTTCCGCCATGTCGACTTGGCCGCCGGAAACGCCAGTCCAGTGTGGAAACTCTACTACAGCGGCGCGGTGGGCGGCCACGCGATCCTGGGCATTCCCATGGCCCGCCGCCTGGGGCTCGCCCACGGCGAGGCGATGAAGGCGTGGCCGTTCGAGACGGGGTTCAAGGCGCTCTCGGAAGCCGATCTGGCCGGAGTCGATATCGTGGTGGCCGAGATTTCCGCCTCCTTGGCCAAGGCCTCACCTCTGCCCGGTGAAGTGAAGGACGCCACCCAGGTCCGCGCTATTGCCGAACATCTGGCCAAGCTGGACGAGGCCGGCAAGCTCGGGGCCCTGTTTGCTCCCCGCAAGAACACCGCCGCCGACATCATCGTCGATGCCGAAGCCGAAGAGGGCTGGATCCTCGGGGCCTAGTCCCGCCGGGCCAGCATCCAGAACCGGCCCAGCAGCAGACCGGCGGAAAGGAAGCTGGCGGCGACGATGGCCCAGATGATGCCGGCGACGGCCAGGTGGAGGCGGATGGCCAGGAACCAGCCGAGGGGGATCATCACCAGGGCGTAGCTGGTCAGATGGGTCAGGGTGGGAACGAGCACATCGCCGCGCGCCCGCAGGGACTGGGCGATAACGACCTGCAGGGCGTCGGGGATCAGGAACAGGCAGGCCAGGGCCAGGCCGCCGGCGGCCAGGACGATGGTGGCCGGATCGGTGGCGTAGCCCAGGGCGATCAGCCGCGCGGCCGGCCACATGGCCAGGGCGGCGGCTACGGCGAAGAGGCCTGTGACGCCAAAACCGAGCAGGGCGGCGCGGTTGAGAGCGGCGGGGCGCCTGGCCCCATAGGCGCGGGCCACCAGGACGGCGGTGGCCGTCGCCATGCCGAGCGGGACCATGAAGACGAAGCTCACCACGTTCAGCACCACCGTATAGGCCGCCACTACCAGGGCGCTGATCGAGCCGGCGATCAGGGTCATGGAGGCGAAGGCCGCCACCTCGAAAAATCCCGACGCGCCGGCCCCATAGCCGATCCGCCTCTGTTCGATTTCGCGGGCCTTGTCGCGGGGGGGCTTGGCGAACACCCCCAGGGCGCGGGCGTCGGACATGTGGGCAATGTAGATCAAGGTGGCGATGGTCAGCAGCGACCGGGCCGAGAACGTCGCCCAGGCCGCCCCCGCCGCGCCCAGCGTCGGCAAGCCCCAGCGGCCCGGCACAAGGGCCAAGTTGACCATCAGGTTGAGGATGTTGGCGACCCACATGATCACCATCACCGGTCCTGGCCGCCCCAGGCCCTCCATCCACGAGCCGGCCGCCACCGAAAGGGCGAAGCCCGGCATGGAAAGCGCCAGGACGATCAGGGGCGCCGTGCTCCCGTCGGCGAGGCCCTGGGCGATGCCGCTCACATGCAGGAAGGGCGGACCGCCGAGGATCATCATGGCCATGGCCGCCGTCCCGATCCAGAAGGCGTAGACGAGACCCCGACGCAAGGCGGCGCCGGCCAGGTCGGGGCGTTCCTCGCCCAAGGCGCGCGAGGCCATCACCTGCACCCCTGACAAGAGGCCGATGGCGGTCACCACCACTACGCTGGCCAAGGTCCAGCCGAGCGCCAGATAGCCCAGCTGTACCGCCGAATAGCGTCCCACCACCACCACGTCGGTGAGCCCCATGGTCATCACGCCCACGCGCGAAGCCACCACCGGGCCGGCGAGGCGCAGCAGCTCGGCGAGGTCGGCTCGAACGAGACTGCGCGCGCGCACCGAAGCGACCGCGCCGGCGGCGGGGCCGCGCATTGGGGAACACCTTATGAAGTGGGCCGGGAAACTGACGGCGCGCGGCGCCGGTGGCAAGGGGCGCGGCACGTCCAAACGCCCCGACCGGTCGGAATTGGGCCGGCCGTGGCATGGAGGCCACCCTACTCCGCCGCTCTGTCCACGTTCGCCACCCGTTCCGCCTTGAGTTTCTCGGCGACCAGAAAAGCCAGTTCCAGGGCCTGCTCGCCGTTGAGGCGTGGGTCGCAATGGGTGTGGTAGCGGTCGCTCAATTCGCCTTCGGCCAGGGATCGCGCCCCGCCCAGGCATTCGGTGACGTTCTGGCCGGTCATCTCCAGGTGCACGCCGCCGGGATGAACCCCTTGCGCCTGAGCGATCTCGATGAAGCTCTTCACTTCCGAGAGGATGCGGTCGAATAGCCTTGTCTTATAACCGTTATTAGCCTTAAGCGTATTGCCGTGCATGGGGTCGATGGCCCACACCACCTGGCGGCCTTCGCGGTGGGTCGCCTCCATCAGGGCGGGCAGGCGGGCGGCGATCCTGTCGGCCCCGAAGCGGCCATAGAGGGTCAGGCGGCCGGCCTCCTCTCCGGGATTGAGCGCCTCGATCAGCCGCATCAGTTCGTCCGCTTCGAGACTGGGTCCGACTTTCAGGCCGATGGGATTGTTGATCCCGCGCGCGAATTCCACGTGCGCGCCGTCCAGCTGGCGTGTGCGCTCGCCGATCCACAACAGATGGGCCGAGACATCGTACCAGTCGCCGGTGGTGGAATCGACGCGGGTCATGGCCTCCTCGAAGCCCAGCAACAGGGCCTCGTGACCGGTGAAAAACTCCACCCGGTGTAGATCCGGATGGCTTTGCGGCGTTACCCCGATGGCTCCCATGAAAGCCAGGGCCTCGCTGATCTTGTCGGTAAGCTCGCGGTAGCGCGCGCCTTGGGGACTGCCCTCCACGAAGCCCAGGGTCCAGCGATGGATGTTGTGGAGGTCGGCATAGCCGCCGCCGGCGAAGGCGCGCAGCAGGTTGAGAGTGGCGGCAGACTGGGAATAGGCTTTCAACAGCCGCTCCGGATCGGGCGCGCGCGCCGCCGCCTCGAACTCCATGCCGTTGATGTTGTCGCCGCGGTAGGATGACAGGGTGACGTCGCCCACGGTCTCGGTCGCCTCGGAGCGCGGCTTGGCGAACTGGCCGGCCATGCGCCCCACCTTCACCACCGGCTTGCCGCCGGCGAAGGTCAGCACCACCGCCATCTGCAGGATCAGGCGAAAGGTGTCGCGGATATTGTCGGCCGAAAACTCCTTGAAGCTCTCGGCGCAGTCGCCGCCCTGCAGCAGGAAGGCCTTGCCCGCCGCCACTTCGGCCAAGAGACCCTTCAGCCGCCGCGCTTCGCCGGCGAACACCAAGGGCGGCATGCGGCGCAGCTCACCCTCCACGCGGTCCACCGCCGCGAGGTCCGGATAGTCGGTGGGCAGATGCCGGGCCGGCAGCCGCCGCCAGGACGCCGGCGTCCACCGCGCGGTCATGGTCGGAGCCTCATGGAAGGGCGCGGCTTTTAGCGCGGATAGGGCGGGATGGCAAAAGGTGGCGAAGGGTGGTGTAAAAGATTTTCGCCTTTATGTCTGGTATTCTTGACACTGGCCCGTGTAAAGTTTAGCGGACATGGAATCACACACTCCCACGGAGGGCAAACGATGGGCTACCAAGGCAAGAGTTCGGCGGCGACGGCGGGAGCGATCGCGACCGTCTACGGCGCCTATTTTCTCTGGACGCTCCAGCCGAATTTGAGCGTGGCGAACGTGATGGCCCACATTGTGGGGACCGTCGTCCTGCTGGCCGTCATCGCTGCGGTGCTGGAAATATTCATCTATGTTTCCGAACGGCGCGCCAAGGCGGCGGGGCGTCTCGCCGACGAGCGCGACGCCCTGAACGCGGCGCGGAGCGCGCGCAACGGCTACTACGCGCTGCTATCGCTGGTCTGGATCGTGCCGCCCGCCGTGTTGCTGCCCATTCCGGCAATGTTCGCCGCCAATTGCATCCTCGGCATGATCGTCTTCGCGGAGATCGTTCATTACGCCTCTCGCGCCTTCTATGACTCCCGTGGCGCGTGATGACGGCGACGCGTGTCACCAACACCATCCGGGCCCTGCGGTTCAGCCATGGGGCCATGACCCAGCAACAGCTGGCCGACCGGGTCGGCCTGACGCGCCAGACGATCATTGCCATCGAGCAAGGTCGCTACGCGCCTTCCCTCGACGCCGCCTTCCGGATCGCACGGGCGTTCGGCACGCCGTTGGAGGTGGTGTTTCAATACCCTGAATAGGGTCTGCTTACCCACCCATCGCCAACCCCGGCGGCGCATGGGGCTCGCGCATGGTCACCAGTTCCTCGGCTGCGGTAGGGTGGACGGCGCAGGTCTCGTCCCATTGGCTCTTGGTGACGCCGAGCTTGATGGCGATGGCGGCCATCTGGATCATCTCGGGAGCATCAGGACCGACGATGTGGCAGCCGAGGATCCGGCCGCTTTGCGCCTCCACCACCAGTTTCATCAGCATCCGCTCCTCGCCGCCATAGAACGTCGCCTTCATGGGGCGGAAGACCGAGCGGTAGATGTCGATCTTGCGCCCGCCGTGACGAGCGTCGGCTTCGGAAAGGCCCACCGCGCCCACCGGGGGCTGGGAGAACACCGCGCTGGCGACGGTGTCGTGATCGAAGCGGGTGGGCCGGTCATGGAACTCGGTCTGCGCGAAGGCGGCGGCTTCGCGGATGGCCACGGGGGTCAGGTTGATGCGGTCGGTGACATCGCCCACCGCCCAGATGTTCTCGACATGGGTCCTGGAAAAATCATCGACGACCACGGCGCCGCGCGCGTTGACCGCCACGCCGGCCGCCTCAAGGCCAAGATTCGCCGTATAGGGCGCGCGCCCGGTGGCGAACATCACCGCGTCGGTCTCCTGGTCGGCCCCGTGAGAGAGGTGACTGACGATTCCGCCGGCGGTCTTTTCCAGGGCGTTGTGCTCGCAGCCCAGGATGACCTTGATCCCCCGCCGTTCCAGTTCGCCGGCCAGGTGGGCGCGCACGTCGTTGTCGAAGCCGCGCAGGATGTTGGGGCCGCGATAGATCAGGCAGGTTTCGACGCCAAGACCATTGAAAATACTTGCGAACTCCACCGCGATATAACCGCCGCCGACGATCAGAATCCGCCTCGGCAGGGCCGGCAGGTGGAAGGCCTCGTTGGAGGTGATGGCGTGCTCGACGCCGGGCAGGTCCTTGGGCAGGGTCGGCCAGCCGCCGGTGGCGATGAGGATCTTCTCGGCGGTGTGGGTGTCCGCCATGCCTTCCAGGGTGACGGTATGGGCGTCGGTCAGGCGCGCCCGGCCGTGGACCAGATCGGCCCCGGCGTTCTGCAGATTAGTGACATAGACGCCCGACAGGCGGGCGATCTCGATGTCCTTGGCGTCGCGAAAGGCGTTCCAGTCGAATTTGGTCTCGCCGTGCGACCATCCAAACCCCTCGGCCGTCTTGAATATTTGCGAGAACTCACTGGCGTAAACCATGAATTTCTTGGGTATACAGCCGCGAATGACACAGGTGCCGCCGACCCGATCCTCCTCGGCGATGGCCACCCTGGCGCCGCTGAGCGCCGCCATGCGGGCCGCCCGCACTCCGCCCGAGCCGGCCCCGATGACGAAGAGATCGTAGTCGTAGTTCGCCACGTCCGGCGCTCCTTCTAAGGATAGAGGGTGATCACGCCCCGGTCGGTCCCGATCAGCGCCCGCTCGGCGAGGTTCAGGAAAAGGCCGTGTTCGACGACGCCGGTGATCGCCTTGAGCGCCGTGGCAAGGTCCAGGGGCGCCGGAATGACCCCGCAGGCGATGTCGTAGATGAGGTTGCCGCTGTCGGTCCGCACCGGCGCGCCATCCCGCTGGCGCAGGATCGGCGGGCCGTCGATGCCGCTCGTCTTGAGCGCCGCCCCAATGCGCGCAGCCGTGGCCGCGTGTCCGAACGCCACCACCTCGACCGGCAATGGAAACCTGCCCAGCGCCGGCACGGGCTTGCTGGCGTCGGCGATGACCACGCAGCGGCGCGAGGCGATCCATGTCAGCTTCTCGCGCAACAGCGCCGCCCCGGCGCCCTTGATCAGGGCCAGGGCCGGCCCGATCTCGTCGGCGCCGTCCACGGTCAGGTCGATCTGGCCGGCGCCGTCCAGGTCGATGAGGGCGATGCCGAGCGAGCGGGCCAGGGCGGCGGTCGCCTCCGAGGTCGCCACGGCGCGCACCGCGACGCCGCGCGCCGCCAGGGCCTTGACGAACCAGGCCGCCGTCGATCCGCTGCCCAGGCCCACAACCATCCCGGCCTCCACCATCTCCGCCGCAGCCTCCCCGGCGGCCCGCTTCTGCTCCTCGGCGGTCATTTGCGGCCCTTTTCTCGCGCCTTGCGTTCCCGGAACGCCGTCGCCCAGCCTGGCTTGTCCACCTGCGCCCCGCGTCCCAGGGCCAGGGAATCGGCGGCGACGTCGCGGGTGACGGTCGAGCCGGAACCGGTGTAGGCCCCCGCGCCTATGGTCAGAGGTGCCACCAGGGCGCTGTTGGAGCCGATGAAGGCGCCGGCGCCGACGTGGGTCTCGAACTTGTCGAAGCCGTCGTAGTTGCAGAAGATCGTTCCGGCCCCGATGTTGGCGCCCGCCCCCACCGAGCCGTCGCCCAGATAGGCCAGATGGTTGGCCTTGGCGCCGGGGCCCAC
>JBDTIW010000159.1:0-8294 GCA_039936215.1 Caulobacteraceae bacterium
CCGCCGAGGGAACCCTGGCCCGGAACGCCGCCGGCAGGATGGCCATGACCCGCGTCGTCCTTCGCCCCGCCATCGACTTCGCCGGCGATCCGCGCCCCACCCCGGCCGACATCGCCGCCCTCCACCACACCGCCCACGACGCCTGCTTCATCGCCAATTCGGTGACGACTGAGGTGGTGGTGGAGGGGTAGGGCGGCGGCCTCGATTTCCTGCTCTCCCTGACGGGGAGCTCAGTCGTCTTCCAAGGCGCTGAACGCTTCGCCCAAGGTGCGCACCGGATTGAGCGACGGTGTCCAATCCCCCTCCCGCACGAAGAAGGCGCGTTCGGCGGTGGGCCGGGTAAACGTCCTCGACAACGACGGTCAGGGCTCCGGCCGATCGGACGATCGAGGGTTGATGCCAGGCCTGCTCTGGCTCCACGCGAGGGCGGGTGAGGAAAAGTTTTGGTCACGGTGGGGCGGCCGGCGTGCTAGTATCGCCAGTCGGAACCAAGGAGACGACCATGTCCGCGATTTCGCCAGCGGTGGCTCTGAGCCAGTTCCTGAGCACCAGCGCACCGTCCGTCCCCAGCGGTGGAGCGCTGATAGACCAGCTCGGCGCCGCTCTGTTGCCCGCCGGCGAGACGGGGATGAGCTATCGCGAAGCGATGGCGGGGTCGGGGCTGTCGCGGCCGGAATTTCTGTCGGCGATCGGGCCGGCGACCAGCGGCGGGTCGATCGAGGTATTCGACGCCGGAGGCGAGCAACGGCTCCGTCTGACGCCGGCGGGGCGAAGCCTCTACTGAAATTCTAAAAGGGACGATGAAGGGCAGGGGGAAATGAGCGTCGCCATGGCGGCTTGGCTCGCGGGGCTGATCGCGCTGGCGGTTTCCTATGTGGAATTGCTGGCGCGTTATCGCGACGATCCGCTCCGGGCGGTGCTCAGCTGGCCAGCGTTCAGTTACGGCCTGATCAACGGCGGCGCGGGCTTGCTTGCGGCGTGGTGGATCTCGACCTATTTCCCATCTCTGGCGACGGCGGCGAAAGCCGGCCTTGAAGGGGTGTCCGTCGATCCTGTCAAGCTGGCGATTATCGCCGGCCTGGGATCCCTGGCGGTGCTGCGCACCAGCCTGATGAAGCTCCACACGGGGGCCGGCGACGACATCTCGGTCGGGCCGGCGGTCATCATCGATCAGCTGCTCTCGGTCGTGGACCGGGGGGTCGATCGCCATCTGGCGGAGCGCCGCGCGCAGCTCGCTGGGGCGTTGGCGGCCAAGATCGACTTTCCAACCCAAAGTTCATCGCTGGTGGCCCTATGCCTGGTGCTGCTGCAGAACTCGACCGCCGCCGAGGCCCTGCAAATCCAAGCCGCGCGCGACGGTTTGGCCGGCCGCTTGGACATGCCCGACAAGGTCAAGAGCATGAGCCTCGTGCTGGCGCTGCTGGGACTGGTTGGTGAGCGCGTGTTGAGCGAGGCGGTGGACCGCGTTCAATGAGATATTCTCCCGGTCCTGCGTCGAAATTCATCCTATTTTCGAGCATGACCCGCCGCGAGTGGTCGGCCGCGTCGCCGCCTCCTTTTCCGGCTCGCCGCGAGACAATTGACGGCGGCGAGCCACCTCGCGCCGGCCTATTCCAGCCGGTCGGCCTTGCGCAGGGCGGGAAACCATTTGGCCCACACGCCGGTGACGATCAAGGCGCCGACTCCCCCGAACACCGCCGCCCCCACCGCGCCCAGGAAACGCGCCGCCAGCCCGCTCTCGAATTCGCCCAGCTCGTTGGAGGCGCTGATGAACAGAGTGGAGACCGCCGCCACCCGCCCGCGCATGGCGTCGGGGGTCATGAGTTGGACGAGGGTCTGGCGCACGAAGACGCTCAGCATGTCGGCCCCGCCCAATATGGCCAGGGCGAACACCGACAGCCATAGGGACTTCGAGAGGCCGAACACCACCGTCATCGCCCCGAATACGGCCACCCCGGCGAACATGATCGCCCCGGCGCGGCGCCGGATCGGGTGGGCGGCGAGGTAGAGGCCCACCGCCGTCGCCCCGATGGCCGGTCCCGCCTGCAGCAGGCCGAACCCCTGCGGCCCCACATGCAGCACGTCGCGGGCGAAGGCGGGAAAGAGCGCCCGCGCCCCGCCCAGGATCACCGCCGCCAGATCCAGCGATATGGCCCCGAACACCACCTTGTGGCGCCAAACGTAGGTAAGGCCCTCCCGGACCAGGTCCAGCCGCGATCCGCTCTGGGCGGCCGGACGGGTGTTTTGCCGGATCAGCAGCAGGGACGCGGCGGCGGCCAGATAGAGGCCGAGGGTGACGCCATAGGCCGAGCCGATCGATGCGCCGATCAACAGGCCGGCGGCGGCCGGGCCGGCCACCGAGGCGCTCTGCCAGGCCAGGGAATTCCAGGCGATGGCGCGCGGCAGAAGCTCGCGCGGCACCAGCATGGGCCCCAGCGCCGACATGGCCGGGGAAAAGAAGGCCCGCGAGGCCCCGAACAGAACCGCGACGCCCAAAAGCACCGACACGGTGGCGAAATGCAGGAACGAGGCCGCCACCAGTATGGCCACCGCGATCGTCTCCCCGGCATAGCAGAAGAGCAGCACCGCGCGCCGGTCGTGCCGGTCGGCGGTCTCCCCGGCCGGCAGAGCCAGGAAGAACAACGGCGCGAAGGTGATCGCGCCGATCAGGCTGACGTTGAAGGCCGACTGGCCGACGCCCAGGGTGCGGCGGGATATCTCATAGACCTGCCAGCCCATGGTCACGCTCTGGATCTGAGAGCCGAGGCTGCCCATCCACCGCGACGCCCAGAACCGCAGATAGTCGCGCTCGCGCAACAGGGCGCGGGCCGAGGGCAGGGCGCTCGCCGCGTCGGACATGGCGGGTCCTAGCGCGCGGAACGGCGGATTCGCAACGATGGCGTTGACCGGGGCGTGGGTTCGGCAGCCACTGCGTGCGGTCGCAACTTTATGGTGGAAGGCGCGATGAAATTTAGCTAGACGAAGCCGAGCAGGTGAGAATTTGATGGGGGGCGCTTTGCCTTGCACCCCTTCGCCCCTCGCGGGGCGCACGGGAGCGGAAGCGAAGCCGAAGGCAAAGCCAAGCAGGTTGTCATGGCAGCAATTAATTGGTCCGGAAAATCTGGCGATTGGACCACCGCAGCCGATTGGGTTGGTGGGATTACGCCAGGCTCAGCAGATACTGTGACAATTGCTGCTCCCGGCGCCTACACCGTAACCCTCACTTCAGCGGATTCCGCTAGTTCTTTGACCGTGAATGACGCGACCGCGACAGTAGCTGTAAACAACGGCGGTACATTGAAGCTCGGCTCAACGCTCGCTTTAACCGCTGGAACTCTCCAACTTAATGGTGGCGGCACGATTAGCGGCGGCATATTGAGTGCTACTGGCGGCGCGTTCCAATGGAATGGCGGCGTGATGGCGGGAGTGACTTATGATGGAACGCTCAATCTTTCAGTCGCCAATGATGCGCTTACAGTTAATGGGGCCGGGTTGATCTCTAAGGGCGTGGGTGGCGTCGGTAATGGTGTTATCAACATCAATGGCGCGGGCAGCATACTCGATTTTTCAGGGACCCAAACGCTCAATAACGCGACAGTCAATCTTGGT
Organism: Caulobacteraceae bacterium; assembly: GCA_039936215.1. Classification (GTDB taxonomy): domain Bacteria; phylum Pseudomonadota; class Alphaproteobacteria; order Caulobacterales; family Caulobacteraceae; genus Acaudatibacter. The sequence goes on from JBDTIW010000159.1 coordinate 3,610, forward strand.
ACCGCGGCCAATTCTTCATACCTTTCTGCCGTTCTCGACGCTGATCCTGGCGCCAATAATGGCATATTGACGTTGGGCTCGGGCCTTGCGATCAACCAGACGAATACATATGCTGGCCTCGGTGGGGGTGATAATATTGGCGCCAATGATGGAGGCTTGGGTTCGATCCTTAATGATGGCGCAATCAACGCGACTTATTCTGCCGGCGGTTTTCTCCAGATAAACCCCAAAAACTTTACCAACGCTGGAAAAATTACAGTTGGCGATTTGAGCACGCTTGCGTTTCAAACCTCTGGGGCTTTTGTTAATACCGCAGGTGCTACAATCACGGCGCTCGCTGGCTCTACGCTTGGAATTGGCTCTCCTCTTAATTCTGACAATGGCACAGATGGCGCTTATTCTAATGCCGGCACAATTACGGCGACGGGCGCCACCGTTGATATCTATGACCCACTCAGTGGTAGTGGCGCACTTAAGATCAGCAGCTCGAAAGTTAATCTCGCCTATAATCTTACAACTGCCCAACTCACCACATTTGGAGGGCTGGGAAATTCAATATCTGTCACGGGCGTTCTTAATAACACCGGTTCGACCCTGTCGATTGGTACAGGAACCGCACTGGGAACATTAGCGCTGAACGCAATAATCAATGGTGGCACTATCAATGATATGGGCTCTGGTTGGACGCCCTATGATCCAGAAGGTGCCGGCGGCGGAGTCACATTTAACGGAGTCACTTATAATGGGGCTATAAACTTTGTGGGGGGTGTGGGCTCAGCAATTAGAGTTTCTGGAAATGGCTTGATCCTTAAAGGCGCGGGTGGAGTCGGGAACGGCACGCTCAATTTTGCGGGACACCTTGATGCCAACATTACGTTTGATGATGCACGAACTTTTAATAACGCTACGCTTAATATTAACTCTACGGATGCTCAGCTTGATGTCTTTCAAGAAGACACAACTAGCACTAAGTACGCACTCACACTCGGCTCCAATTTGATATTGAATCAAACCGGCTCCATAGGATTCCTAGATATTGATGGCGGCACAATTATTAACGAAGGCATAATTAGTGCTATGGCTGGTGGAGGGCGCATGGGAAGTAGCTTATCTATTGGATCTAACATTTTTACGAATGAAGGGAAGCTCATAGCCTCAGCAGGAGATACTCTTAGCCTGAATCTCCCGACGGATGCGAGCACCATTGGACATCAAACTGGCGGAAGTGACTTCACCAACTTTGCTGGTGGGACATTGACCGGAGGTAGCTATGAAGTCGACGGCGAGTCGACCATGGATCTTCCTAACAATCAAACGCTGGTCACAGATGACGCGGTTATAATTTTAAGCGGCGCTGGATCGGTAATGCAGAGTATAAACACCACCACAAGAGTTTGTACTCTCATCGAAACCACACTAACTACAATTCATTCAGCTGCAGCATTGGAAATTTTGAGCGCCCGCAACTACACGACCACGAATTCCATAGCTAATTCAGGCACACTTCAAACTGGTGGCGGCGTCTTTACTTCTGGCATTCTCACCGATTTTGTTGGCTCAACGCTCAGTGGTTTTGGAACGGTGTCCTCTGTCTTCGCCGATTCCGGCGTGGTCACCGCATCCGGCGGGGCGCTGGCGTTCACCGGAAAGGGCGACACGTTCGCCCATGTGCTGAGCGGAACGGCGATCGACTTCTCCGGCGGCACGGACTTGTTGAAGGCCGGAGCCAGCCTGACGGCCGCCGCCGTCGGCCTGTCCGGTGGCGCGGTGGTGACACTGGGCGAGAACCTGAAATACGCGGGCGCCCTTGCGCAGGGCGCGGGAACGAGCTTGGCGGTGGGGGCTTACGAACTGGTTCTGACCGGCGCGGGATCGACCCTGGCCGGCAAGGTCAGCGGCGCGGGCGCCCTGCTCTTCGATGGCGGGACGCAGAGCGTAATGAGCGGCGCGAGCCTCGCGGTCTCGCGCTTGCTGATCCTCGGCGGCGCGGCCGCCGCGATCGACGGGAGCCTGAGTTTCGCCGGCATGTTCGAGGCGGAGGCGGGAACCAGGGTGGCGATCGGCGCGGGCGACAGCCTGGACTTGACCGGCGCGGCGGTGTTCAGCGGCGGCGCGGTCGTCGATGGCGGCGGGACGCTGTCGGTGTCGGACACGACCCTGCAGGATCTCGCCGTGGGCGGGACCGCGACCCTGGTCGATGCCCATGTGATCGTCCAGACCGGGGCGGTCACCCTCGGCGACAGCCAAGGCGGCGCGGCGACGCTCACCGTCGACAAGGGCGCGATCTACAAGATCGTCGGAGACGCCGGCATCGCACGGGGCGCGTCGGCCGGCTCGACGCTGTTCGACGATGGCGTTCTCGACAAGGCCAGCGGCGCGGGGGTGAGCGCGATCGGCGTCGCCGTCATCGACGCCGGCGTCATCGAGGCGCTCGCCGGCACGCTCGACTTCACCCAGGCCATCGGCGGCGCGGGAACCTTGCACATCTATGCCGGCGCGACGCTGGAAGCCGACGCCGGCGTCGCGCCGAGCCTGATCGCCGTCTTCAACGCGGCCAGCGGAACCCTGGCTCTGGCCGACGCCGCCGGTTTCGCGGCCAAGATCACCGGCTTCGCCGCCGGCGATGCGATCGACCTGATCGACACCGCCGCGACCGGCGCGACCTTGGAGGCAGGCGGCAAGCTGGCGATCGTGAACGGAACCTTGACCGTCGCGACGCTGCAACTGGGGGGGAACTATGGCGGCGACACCTTCACCGTCAGCGCCGACGGCCACGGCGGGTCCGCCATCACCGTGACGGCGAAGGCCGACGCCGCCTGGGTGTCGAGGCTGGGCCAGTTCGCTCAAGCGATGGCGGGGCTTTCCGGCGGGCATGGCTCACAAGCGAACGTCATGGCGCAAGAGACAAGGTCGATGACCACGCTGGGACTCGCGGTCTCGCGCCTCTGACCCTCCGTCCCGAGGTGGCCGACCGACCGAGATGCCTGGAGCCCGACGGAAGGGATGTCACATGGCCATTTCGCCGGTGTGATATGCACAGGAAAAGCCGCGCTGGTTCAATGGTTGGGCCGATGAGCGAAATTCTTGATTTTCGCACACCGACAAAATCCCGCAGGGGCAAAATCCCGCCTCCACCCTGCGCGCGGGCTCGCGGACGGGCGTTGGTCGTGGTAAAGTGGGCCGTGTCCGATCCCGAGCCCGCCCTGTTTGACGAGATAGACGAAGCCGCCGAGGCCGCCGCCGACGCGCGCGCCGAGGCCGACCTCGCCGCCGGCCGCGTCATCAGCCACCAGGCCATGAAGGCGTGGCTCCTGTCATGGGGCGCGCCCGACGAATTGCCGCCGCCGAAAGTCGGCTCATAGCCCGTCGCGTCATCTGGACGGACGAAGCGCGCGTCAATCTCGCCGCGATCCGCGCCTACATTGGCCAATTCAGTCCCCTCGCCGCCCAGCGAATCGCGGCGCGATTGGTCGATACCGCTGAAACTTTGGCCGAACACCCGGATCGGGGACGCCAAGTCTCCAAGGAGCGGCGCGAATTGACCGTCATCCGGCCCTACGTGATCCGCTATCGCACGACGGCCGACAATGTATTCATTCTCCGTATCCGTCATGGTGCCCGAGCGTCAGGGTGACGGATGCGCCATGCTTCACCGGCGCGGCCAGCCGTCAGGCGAGCCAGTCTTCGGCGCGAAGGCCCTTGACGCGGGAAAATTCGCCGAGGTTGCCGGTGACGACGACCAGACCCTCGCTGCGCCCATGGCCGGCGATCAGCAGGTCGTAGGCGCCGATCGGGACGCCGCGCCGCTCCAGGTTCGCCCGGATTTCCGCCGAATGGGCGGCGGCGCGGTCGTCGAACGCCAGCACCCGCGCTCGCGCCGCCAGGCGATCGACCTGCGCCCTGTTTTCCACCGGCCTTGCCGATTTCTCGGCCCCGTAGACCAGTTCGGCGAAGGTGATGGACGACAGGCACAGGCCGTCGGCCTCGGCGTTGAAGCGCGGTCGCAGGCTGGGCGGCCGGTCACGCAGGATCCTGACGCAGAGGCTCGTGTCGAGCATGTAGCGCAACATGCCTCAGAGCGCCTCGCGATCCTGGATAGGCGGTTGCGCCCGCTCGCCGATGTCGGCGCCGGGGCCGTCGAAGAAGTCGTCCCACACCGCGTCTGCCGGCACGATCAGCCGCCGCGCGCCCTCGCGCAAGATCACCACCTCCCGCACCCCTACGGGAAAGGCGACATCCTTGGGCAAGCGAACCGCCTGCGAGCGATTGGTCTGGAACAGTGTGGTGCGATTCATGGTAGCGGCTTTCACAACGATGAATGTCGACAACCTATGTTCATGGGAGGATATGTCAATGGGATATACGAAGCGTGACCCCGCCACGGGCGGCCTGGCGTTCATCGCGCTCGCCGCCGCCTCGGCGCTCGGCGCCGGCCACGCGGTCGCGGCGGCCGACGATCCCTACGCACCGCTGAAACTCTACGACGGGGCCTGGATCGTCACCTCCAGCGACGGCAAAACCACGCGGCTCGACAACCATTGCGCGAAAACGGGCCTCTTCTTCGCCTGCGAGCAGGTGGTCAACGGCAAGCCGGCCGCCCTGGTGGTCTTCCTGCCCCAGGGCAAGACGGCCGAGGGCCAGACCTATCGCACCCAGGCCCTGACCACCGACGCCGGGCCGCCGCA
>JBDTIW010000160.1:0-8487 GCA_039936215.1 Caulobacteraceae bacterium
GTCCAGCCGTAGCGATAGCCGGTATAGAGAACGAAAATGGTCGGCAGGACCACCTGGGCGAGCTGGAACAGAAAACCCACGCTCGCCAAGCCCAGAAGCTGGCTGCGTTCGCGCAGGAAGACCAGGGCGCCCACGGGGTTGGCGCGGCGCCAGTTCATCGACGCCGTGCGTCGCTCCGGCGGCAGGGATTCGGGCAGGACCAGGAGGCCATAGATCCAATTGATCAGGCACAGTCCGGCGGCGACCATGAAAGGCAGGCGCAGGCTGATTTCACCCAGCACCCCGCCCAGGCTCGGCCCAATGACGAAGCCGAAGCCGAACGCCGAACCCATGATGCCGAAGTTGCGCGCTCGGCGCTCCGGCGGGGTGATGTCGGCCACATAAGCGTTGGCGGTGGAAAAGCTGGAGGCGGTCATGCCGTTGAGAATCCGCCCCACATAGAGCCACGCCAGGGTGGGGGCGAAGGCCATGACCAAGAAATCGACGCCGAGGCCGAAGATCGAGATCAGCAGAACCGGACGGCGGCCATAGCGGTCCGACAGCATGCCCAGGACCGGTCCGATCAGGAACTGCATGGCGCCCCAGGTAGTGGCAAAGAGGACGTTCCATTCCGACGCGGCGGCGAAGTCGTCGCCGACCATCTGCTTGATGAGATTGGGCAGGATGGGGATCATGATGCCGAAGGAGACGGCGTTCATCAGGGCGGTGGCGAAGATGAAGCCGAAGGCGGCGGCGCGCGGCGGCTTCGGCGTCCCCTCGGGCGGTGCGTCGCTCATCGTGTCTCGTCCTTGCCCCCGTCCAAGCCCTGTTTGTACGACGCCAGCAGCAATTGCCACCATTCCGCGTGGCGGCGCAGGAAGATCGCGTCGGGGAAGCGGTGGCGGGCGACGTGGGCGGCGGGGACGCTGTCCCAGCCAGTGTGCTCGACAGTGACGCGGGTCTCCTCGCCCACCGCCTCGAAGCGGATGTCCACCTGCGTGTTCTGGCCCTCGTCGAAGGTCGCCTGACGCCAGCCGAAGACCAGCCGATGCGGCGGCGCCCAGACGCGCACCTTGCCGATCTCGAACACCTTGCCGTTCGGCAGCGTCTCGATGAGGCGGCCCCCCTCCCCCGCCTCGAAGGACAGGACGCCGGGATCGCGCGGCGTGAACTGGAACATCGGATTGGGCCGCCACCAGGCCCCGATCTCACCGGTGAAGGCCGCGAAGGCGCGATCGGGCGGCGCCTTGACGCGCAGGGCGACCAGGACGCGCGAACTCACCGCGGCGGCGCCTGTTCGACATGAGCCTTGAAAGCGGCGAGCTGCTCGCTCCACAACCGCTCGGTCTCCTCCAGCCAACGCATCAGCTCGATCATCGGCTGCGCCCTCAAGGTGTAGATCCGCACTCGTGCGTCGAAGTCGGGATGGGATTCCTCCACCATGCCCTCCTGGCGCAGGGTGCGAAGATGCCGGCTCATGGCCGGCGGCGCGAGTCCCACGGCTCGGGCCAGCTCCCCCGCCGCCCGCGGTCGCTCGCGCAGAAGTTCGATCACCGCCCGCCGGTGCGGATCGGCCAGGGCGGCCAGGGTGCGGTCGAGGGCGGCGGGGGTCACCCTCCCTCCCCCAATGGGGAGGGACAGACGCCGAAGGCGTCAGGGTGGAGAGCGCCGAAGCCGCCGCGGTCTTTGGGGGTTTCAATAGGCTGTATCCGTGACCATCGGGCAGCTTCACCACTCCCCACCCGTCTTGTCGCTTCGCTCCAAGCCACCCTCCCCAGAAGGGGAGGGAGGAAAAAGGGGCGCCGCAAGAACCTCACACCCACCCCTCTATCTTCAGCCCGCTCGCCTTCTCCGCCTCTTCGCGGGAAACCACGGCCACAGTCTGGCCGACGGTCCAGATGTGGCCTTCGGGGTCGCGGCAGCGGTAGGTGCGGTCGCCGTAGAATTGCGTCGCCGGCTCCATGGTGATTTCCGCTCCGGCGGCTCGGGCGCGCTCGCAGTGGGCGTCGACGTCGGTGTCGATCTGGATATGGACCGACTGGGTGTTCTTGGCCCCGAGGGACTTGGGACTCTTGTGATCGGCGGACCATTCCGACCCCACCATGACCAGGGCGTTGCCGAACCGCATCTCCGAATGGGCGACGCCGCCGTCCGGCCCCTCGATCAGCATGGCGACCTCGAAACCGAACGCCTTTTCGAGCCACGCCAGGGCGGCGCGGGGGTCCTGATAGCTGAGGGCGGAAATGAGGTTGGAGCGGGTGGCGGGCATGGGAGCATCTCCGATGAAACATACGACAATTGGCAATATTTAGCCCTATATGCAACTAATGTGTCAAGCAATATTCGCTCGGCCCCGCGGAAAAATGGACAAGGTGAAGCGGCGCCTAACTCGCGGTCGCTTCAGGCGCCGGCCCGCTGTCCAGGCCCTTGGCGGCTTCGTCGCGATCAACGAATTCGATCACCGCCATGGGGGCGTTGTCGCCGTGGCGAAAACCGGCCTTGAGCACGCGGATATAGCCCCCAGGGCGGGCCTTGTAGCGCGGTCCCAGGGTGGCGAACAGCTTGCCCACCTGATCGATGTCGCGAACCTGGGCGATGGCCTGGCGGCGGGCGTGCAGGTCGCCGCGCTTGGCCAGGGTCACCAGCTTTTCGACGAAGGGGCGCAGCTCCTTGGCCTTGGGCAGGGTGGTGACGATCTGTTCGTGCTTGATCAGGCTGGCCGACATGTTGGCGAACATGGCGGTGCGGTGAGCCGAGGTGCGGCCCAGCTTTCGGCGCGTATAACCATGACGCATGAGGCTCTCTCCTTGAAAACGCGGGCCGTCTCGCGACGCGCCGTATAGCAGGTTTTAGACCTGATCCTCGAACTTCTTGGCCAGATCGTCGATGTTTTCCGGCGGCCAGTTGGGCACGTCCATGCCAAGGTGGAGGTTCATGTTGGTAAGCACTTCCTTGATCTCGTTCAAGGATTTGCGGCCGAAATTTGGCGTGCGGAGCATCTCCGCCTCGGTCTTCTGGATCAGATCGCCGATATAGACGATGTTGTCGTTCTTCAGGCAATTGGCCGAGCGCACGGAAAGTTCGAGCTCGTCGACCTTCTTGAGCAGGGCCGGGTTGAACGGCAGTTCCGGCTTGGCCTCGCCGTCGAACTTCTTCTTGGGCTCGTCGAAGGTGATGAACACCTGGAGCTGGTCCTGCAGGATACGGGCGGCGTAGGCCACCGCGTCCACCGGCGAGACCGCGCCGTTGGTCTCCACTTCCATGATCAGCTTGTCGTAGTCCAGGCTTTGGCCTTGCCGGGTGGGTTCGACCCGATAGGCCACCCGCTTGACCGGGCTGTAGAGGGCGTCCACCGAAATCAGGCCGATCGGCGCGTCCTCGGGCCGGTTCTTTTCGGACGGCACATAGCCCTTGCCGTTCTGGACGGTGAACTCGATGCGCACCGACGCTCCCTCGTCGAGAGTCAGGAGGACGTGCTTGGGGTTGAGGATCTCGATATCCGACGGCGCCTCGATCTGGCCGGCGGTGACCGCGCCCGGACCGGTGGCGCGCAGAGTCATGCGCTTGGGTCCCTCGGCGTGCATGCGTAGGGCGAGTTGCTTGATGTTGAGGACGATGTCGACCACGTCCTCGCGCACCCCCTCAAGGGAGGAGAATTCGTGGACCACGCCATCGATCTGGATGGCGGTGACCGCCGCGCCCTGCAGGCTGGAGAGCAGCACCCGGCGCAGGGAGTTGCCCAGCGTGACGCCAAAGCCGCGCTCCAGCGGCTCGGCGACGATGCGCGCCTTGCGGGCGGCGTCCGCGCCCTGCTCGATCATCGGCTTTTCGGGGCGGATGAGTTCGTTCCAGTTTCTTTCGATCACGGGCGGGTATCCTGAAAAACGCGGCTTGGCCGGCCGCGGGGAATCGGGCCGGCTATGAGCGGACTTGGCGGCGCGGCTCTAGACGCGCCGACGCTTGGGCGGGCGGCAACCGTTGTGGGGAATGGGAGTGACATCGCGGATGGTGGTGATGGTCATGCCGGCCGCCTGCAGGGCGCGCAGGGCCGATTCGCGGCCCGACCCCGGGCCGGAGACATTGACCTCCAGGGTGCGCACGCCGTGCTCGGCGGCCTTCTTGCCGGCGTCCTCGGCGGCCATCTGGGCGGCATAGGGGGTCGATTTGCGCGACCCCTTGAAGCCCATGGCCCCGGCGCTGGACCAGGAGATGGCGTTGCCTTGCGCGTCGGTGATGGTGATCATGGTGTTGTTGAACGAGGCGTTCACATGCGCCACGCCCGAGGTGATGTTCTTGCGTTCGCGCTTTTTGACGCGCGCCGGTTCCTTGGCCACTTTTCGTAAAAGCCTTTGCTACTTCTTCTTGCCGGCGATGGGGCGGGCGGGCCCCTTGCGGGTGCGGGCGTTGGTGTGGGTGCGCTGGCCGCGGACCGGCAGGCCCTTGCGGTGGCGCAGGCCGCGGTAGCAGGCCAAGTCCATCAGCCGCTTGATGTTGACCGCCGTCTCGCGGCGAAGGTCGCCCTCCACCTGATAGTCGCGGTCGATGGTCTCGCGGATATGGATCACTTCCTGGTCGGTGAGCTGGTTGACCCGCCGGCCGTCGTCGATGCCGACCTTGCCGACGATCTGGCGCGCCTTGGCCTGGCCGATGCCGTGAATATATTGCAGCGCGATGACGACGCGCTTGTTGGTCGGAATGTTAACGCCTGCGATACGGGCCACGAAAACTCTTCTCCTGGTCACGCCGATTGGCGCGAAAAGCGCACCCGGCCCTGCCGTCCAGTGGCGGAGGGGCCGGCGCGCCGATCGCGCCCTTTCGCGGAAGGGTCCTGTTATAGGTATTGTTTGAGGCGGGTCAATGGCGGGGGCGGGGAATTTGCTTGAAATGGACGATCACGCGCGCTGAAGCTTCCCGCGGCGACATACCCCCCATTTCTTGCCATCCCGACCGACGACCAAAATGTCCGACAAAATGTCTGCCTTGATTATTACAGAAATTTAATTCTGAAAAAGGGGGAAATTGGAGGCCTGAAAAAGCTTCTTCCCGCGCACGCGGGACGTTTCCCGACCTCCGCCTTCCCAATTTTCCAGCCGACCAAGCCCCGCCCAGCCCTCCAAGCCAGGCGGTAGGACCCGCGTTGGGCGCACGCACGCAATTAAAAAACAAGGATGACCCTGATGAACGACCTGATAACGGCGCCGCCCGCGGAGCCTTCGAACGCCGCCGCCAAGGGCGAAGCGATCAATCTGCCTTCATTGGCGCAGAGCACCGTGGCGGACTTCATCGCCGGCGAGTTCAGCGCGCGGGTGAAGGCGATCTGGCGGGGAGCGCGCCTGGTCGAGTATCTCACCGCCCCGGACGCCCGCCGTCACCTGTGGCACGCTTGGCTGTCGGCCCATGGGGCCACCCCAGTGGACGAAAACGCCGCAGCGACCGACCTCGCCTACGTTCTCCTGTCCAGGCAGTCCGCCAAGGCGCTCATGGAGGCAGCCTACGGAGACTGTCCTCCGGGGCTCCTGAATGCGCTGGGCCGCCTGGGCGCCGAGGCGCGTACGCGGCACGCTTATCGCGCTCTCGTAACGGTGCTGGCTCGCGGCGGCCCCGCCGCGAAATGCGTCCTTCACGCCAAGTCGCCGACCGACGAACTCATCATTGGTTTGGCGGGACTGCCGCGCGATCAGGGCTGCGCCAACGTGACCATAAAACTCTTCCTGAAAAGCGCATTCGGCGCCCAGAAACTGGGAGCCTTCGCCTGGGGGCTTGCACGCATCGGGCGCCTCTATGGCGAAAAGGCCGTCGACGAGATCGTTCACGCGGCCGATCCGTGGGCGGCGATGTGGGACGCGCTCTACATCCACGATTTCCCGGCTCCGCCTTGGCCGGCGATCAGGAGGCTGGCGCCGGTGCCAAGCCACGCCGATTTTCTCGACGCGGCGGTGCGGTTCAACAACTGCCTCACCAACGGGGAAATTGCCCGAAGAGCCCTGCGGCAGATCGTTAATGGCCACGCCTACTTCTACGAATGGCTAGGGGAAGAGGCCGCCCTGCTGAAATTCCAGAAGGCGGGCGCCCTAGGCTGGTACCTCTGCGAGGCCAACGGCGTGCGCAATGCCTGGCTTTCGGAAAGCACGAGAGCCGAGATCGCTAGGTCGATCGATGGACTCGATTGCGTCTGCCCCATATCGGGTCGAGGTCCGGTCTGTTTCCAGATGGGGGTCTCGGATCGATTTTATGTCAATGACGAGTGAGGAGATCAGTCAATGGATATGGAAAAGACCCAGCGGGCGCTGAACGACGCCTACGCGGAATGGAAAAGCATCATTCCGAGCTCCGGCCTGAATCTCGAAGAGTTCACGGCGCCCTACCTCCTGAACGTCACACCGGGTTATGCCTCGGCGGAAAGGCGCGTTCTGATCATCGGCCAGGAATCGGGAGACTGGGATTGGGTAAAAGAAGAACTTTGCAAGCCGGGCTGGGACTACCCTCCCTACCCGTTTGCCGACATCCGCACGCTTGGCGACTTCATTCGCAATGACGACGCGATCAAGGCCCTCACGTGGGGTTACGAGCATTTCCGATTCGGCTGTGCTCAAAGAATTGCGGGTCGGGGATTTTGGCGGGGCTTCCACGGACTGGCGAGCGGTTGCCCGGCGGTCATGGCCGCGAATGTAGCCAAATGCCATTCACGTAAAGGCGATGAGGTCGTCCCCAATTTGTCGCCGAAAGAATTTCAATCCTTCGCGGCCGCCCAGAAAAAACTCCTTCGTGAAGAGATTGAAATACTGCGCCCGGACGTCTGCATCTTTTTGAGCGGGCCAAACTACGACGGCCTTATCGCTAACAGCTTCCCGGACGCCGTCTGCGAGCCAGTGGCTGATATTCCAGTGAACGTGTTTGCTCGCATCAAACGGCCTCCGTTGCCAATAGAGACCTTTCGCACATATCACCCTAACGCCAGATGGAAAAACGCGAAACAGTACCGAGATAGGGTTCGCGACATTTTGAAAAACCTTATTCCCGTGGAAACCTGAGATCGTCCCACAGGAGTTTCGGCGGGCCAGGAACGACGTCCTCTTTCTTCCAACGGTTTCCGGCCGCCGCCCCCTCCACCGCATCGCGGTCCCCCTCCCCCGATTCTCGGGGGAGGATCAGTGCCCGAAACCTAGCCCCCATCCATCGCCGCGTCGATCGCCGCGGCCACCGCCTCCATCGGCGCCATGCCATCCAGCTCCACCAGGGCGCCGTGGGTCTGGTAGTAGGGGAGCAGGGGGGCGGTGTCGCGGTTGTAGGCGAGGAGGCGCTGTTCGAAGGCGGCGGGGTTGTCGTCGGGGCGGCCCGACGCCGCGAAGCGGCCGGCGATGCGCGCCTTGAGGGCGGCGTCGTCGACCTTCAGGCGGATGACCAGGTCGATGCGGTGGGCGCGGCGCTCGAGCATAGCGTCGAGGGCTTCGGCTTGGGCGAGAGTGCGCGGGAAGCCGTCGAAGATGGCCCCGCCGGCGGCGTCCAGCTCGGGCAGGCGATCTTCGATCAGGCCGATGACGATCTCGTCGGGGACCAGGTCGCCGCGTTGCATGATCCCTTCCACCCGCCGGCCGAGCGGGGAGGCCGAGGCGATGGCGGCGCGCAGGATGTCGCCGGTGGAGAGCTGGACCATGCCGCGGGTCTCGACCAGACGCTTGGCCTGGGTCCCCTTGCCCGCCGCCGGCGGGCCGAACAGAATCAGATTCATGCTCCCCCCTTTTCCGGCCCGACTCGCCTCTATCGACGAGTCCTTGAGTCTACACTACCGCCGACCGCCGCGCAGTTTCGACTTTTTGATCAGGCCCTCGTACTGGTGGGCCAGCAGGTGCGACTGGATCTGGGCCACGGTGTCCATGGTCACCGAAACCACGATGAGGATCGAAGTGCCCCCGAAGGCGTAGGTGCCGTTGGAGCCGGCCAGCAGTTCGGGCACTAGGCAAACCACGGCGATATAGACCGCGCCGATCAGGGTCAGGCGGGTGAGCACATAGTCGATGTATTCCGCCGTCCGCTTGCCCGGCCGGATGCCGGGCAGATTGCCGCCGTACTTGCGCAGGTTTTCCGCCGTGTCCTCGGGGTTGAACACCACCGAGGTGTAGAAGAAGCAGAAGAAGATGATCAGCATCCCGTAAAGGGCCATGAACAGCGGCTTGCCGTGGGTCATCTGGCCAACCGCCAGGGGCAGCCACTGGGCCCAGTCGGGCAGCTTGGCGGTGGAGAGGAACCCCAAAGCGGTGGCCGGCAGCAGGAGTAGGGACGAGGCGAAGATCGGCGGGATCACCCCCGAGACATTGATCTTCAGCGGCAGGAAGGAGTTCTCGCCGCCCATCATCCGATTGCCGACCTGGCGCTTGGGATAGACGATGAGCAGGCGCCGCTGGGCGCGTTCCATGAACACGATGAACAGGATGACCGCCACCGCCAGGGCCAGATAGCCGAAGATCTGCACCGTCTTGGAGGAATCCAGGCGGGCGGCCTGCAGCAGGT
>JBDTIW010000161.1:0-10619 GCA_039936215.1 Caulobacteraceae bacterium
ACGCCCGCCGAGCGCCACGCCATCCATATGGCGGCCCTCAAGACCCTCGCCGACCTTCACAACACCGACTACCGGGCGGTGGGCCTGGAGGGCTTCGGCCGGCCGGGCAACTACATGGCCCGCCAGATCGGCCGCTGGACCAAGCAGTACAAGGCTTCCGAGACGCAGCGGCTGGACAGCATCGAGCGGCTGATCGACTGGCTGCCGCGCACCGTTCCCGAGGACGACCAGACGACCATCGTCCACGCCGACTACCGGCTGGACAACATGGTCATGCATGAGCGTGAGCCGCGCGTGGTCGCGGTGCTCGACTGGGAACTGGCCACCCTGGGCAACCCCCTGGCCGATTTCACCTATGTGCTCATGCAGTGGGTGAACGGCGCGATCGCCGCCATTCCCGATCTTGAGGCGCGGGGCATCCCGACCCTCGAGGAATACGTAGCCGAATACTGCCGCCTGACCGGGCGCGCCAGCCTACCCGATCTCAACTGGTATTTCGCCTACAACGCCTTTCGCCTGGCCGGCATCATCCAGGGCATCGTCGGCCGCGTCCGCGACGGCACCGCCAACAGCCCACAGGCCGCCGCCATGGAAGCCCGCGTCCCCCTGCTGGCCGAGGCGGCGTGGACCTTCGCCGTCAAGGCGGGGGCTTAAGTAGCGGCGCCAGCGCGTTCGTCGGTGTTCCGCCCGCAAGCAGGCGGCGCAACATGTCCTCGTCCCCGAACATGACCCTGACCGGCCAAGCGGTGACTCGCACCCGCCATGCCGACCCGAGTTTTATCCAGTCCTTTTCGCTGGTGACCAGACCGGCGCCCTGCTCGCCGGCGCGCCGCGCCAGGGAAACGAGGGCCGCTTCTCGCATGATCGCATGGTCGGGCAGGGCGACAAACTCGACCAGATCGCAGCCGACCGCCTTCAGCGCCCGCTCCATCTTCCATGGCTTGCCTAGGCCCGCGAAGGCGATCTGAGGGCCGGAGGGTGGCGGCGTGGCGGGCTCCAGCCACGCCGTCACAATAGGCTTGCCGGCGAACAGGGCCAGGAGGTCGCGATCGGCGGCGGGAAGATCGGCGGGGAGCAGGACCACGACGGCGTCGGCGCGCGCCAGGCTGGCGCTTAAGGGTTCGCGCAGGGGCCCGGTGGGGAACACCCCGCCGCCGCCGAACGGCCATTCGCCATCTCGCGTCTCGCCGTCCACGACGATCAGAGAAAGGGTTTTCCTGACGCTCGGATTCTGGTGACCGTCGTCCATGATCAGGATCTGCGCCCCGGCCGAGGCGGCGGCGAGGGCGGCGGCGGCGCGGTCGCGCGCCACCCAGACCGGTGCGTCCAGGGCCATCATCAACGCCTCGTCGCCCACCTCGGCGGCGGTGTGCGAGGCGCCGTCCACGCGGACCGGACCGGCCAGCCGTCCGCCGTGGCCGCGGGCGAGAATGTGGACGTCAAGGCCGGCGCGCGCCATGAGCCGCGCCAGTTCGCGAACCACCGGCGTCTTGCCCGTCCCGCCGAGGGTGAGGTTTCCCACGCAGATCACCGGGATTCCGGGATCGACCGGCCTGCCGCGCGCCATACGCCGCGCGGTCGCCCCCGCCCACGCCCAGGAGAGCGGCGTCAGCAGCGCGCGGGCGATCGCCGGTTTTTGGCCGCCGCGCCTGTACCACCAGCGGGGGGTGACGATGTTCATGGCTTCAACAGATCGAGTACGCGGGCCGTGCTGTCACGCGCCTCGGCGTCCCTCATCTGAACATAATCCAACGCCTTGCCGGCCATGGTGGCCAGAGCGGCCGGATTTTCGATGGCGTCGCCGAAATAGGGGTCAAGTTCGTCTGGCCCCGCGACGTGGCGGGTCGCGCCACGGGCCTCAAGGTCGCCATAGACGGGCCAATTCTCCACATGCGGACCCGAAATGAAAGCACAGCCCAACCGGGCCGGCTCCAGTGGATTGTGCCCACCGACGCCCGGCGCCAGACTGCCCCCCAGAAAGGTCAGCCCCGCCAGCCGATACCACAGCCCGAGCTCGCCGACGGTGTCGGCCACCAGGACGTCGGCGCCGGCCGGCTCCGCGCCCGCGCTCCGGCGCGCCGCCGTGAGTCCCCTTTCCAGAGCCAGCCGTTCGACCTCCACCCCCCGCGTCTGGTGCCGGGGGGCGAGAATCAGTAGAGGGCTGGGCGACCGGCCCGCCGCCGCCCGCGCGAAGCGATAGAGGATGAGCGCCTCCTCGCCGCCGTGGGTGCTGGCGGCCAGGATGACCGGCCGGCCGCTGATCGCCGCCGCGAGCCGCCCCAGTTCGGCTTCGTCGGCGGGCAGAGGAGCCGCGCCGAACTTGATGTCCGCCAGGCCATCGACGCGAACCCCCAGAGCGCGGAAATCCTCGGCGGCGGCCTCGTCGCGGGCCAGCAGCAGGTCGAAGGCCCCCAGCACGGCGCGGGCGGCGGCCGGCGCCCTGCGCCACCCGCGCAGACTTGACGACGAGATCCGGGCCGAGACCAGCGCCAGTCGGACCCCTCGCCGCTTGGCGCCAAGAATCAGATTGGGCCAAAGTTCGCTCTCCGCCAGGACACCCAGATCGGGCCGCCAATGGTCGAGGAATCTTCCCACCACGCCGGGCGTGTCCACCGGCGCGTATTGATGGACCGCACCGGCCGGCAGGCGCTGGCCGAGCAGTTCGGCCGAGGCGCGGGTGCCGCTGGTGATCAGGACGGCGGTGTCCGGGCGCTCGGCGCGGATGCGCGCGGCCAGGGGCAGCAGCGACAGGCCCTCGCCGACGCTCACCCCATGCAGCCAGGTCAAGCGGCCGGCGGGGCGGGGAAGGCTGGGGCGCCCCAGCCGCTCGCCAAGCCGCGCCGGGTCCTCCTTGCCGGCCCTGGCGCGGCCGCGTAGCAGGGCGGGGGCGAGAGGCGAGATGGCGCGGGCGGCGAGGCCGTAGAGGCGCATGGAAAGGGGCGTTGAATCGCTCACGTCGCGCTTCGCCCACCCAGCCATCGACCCGTCGACCTCAGAGTTGCGCCAGTATGGCTTCCAGGCGGCGGGCATAGGTATGATCGCGCAGAACCCGGCGCCGCCCGTTCTCGCCCGCCGCGAGGGCTGTCGCCGGCGAACGCCGCAGGGACTCGCCGATCGCGTTCAGTTCCTCGGTATCGTGAAATACGAACACCTCCTTGCCCGGCTCGAAGCATCGTAGCAGATCGGGCTGATCGTCCGTCACCAGCGGCGTGCCGACCAGATAGGGCTGGAAGTTCCGCTGATTGAGACCGTTCAGGACGTGTCGCTCGTTGCGGATGTTGAGCCCGGCGAGATGGCGTCCATAGAGGGTCGGGAGCGCCGCCGCTTCCACCCGACCGGCGTGGATGACGTGGATGGCGCCGACATGTGGCGTCCATCCAGGACCGTAAAGCGCAATCGGCGCGCGGACGGCTCCCACGATCGCCCTGCGGTGCGGAGTCGGATTGCCAACGAAAATCAGGCTCGTATCCCGCGCGCCGGCGGTGGGCGCCTGGGAACCCATGTGAGGATTCACCGCGTGGGGCAGATAGAGCACGGCGGATTGGAAGCCCAGGTCGCGATGGAGGTCGATAAATCCGCTGTCGGTGTAGGCGACGAGGTCCATCGCCGCCGCCGTCGCACCGGCGGCCGGTGAAAACACGTGCCCTACCCACCCGACCAGGGGCGGGCGAGCCGGCAGATCGGCGATGGCCTCAAGGACGGCGGCGGGGAAATGGTAGGGATCGATGGCCAGGATCAGGCCGGGCGAAAAACCACGGATACGTCTGGCGAGCCTCGCCGCCAAGGGCGCGCCGAGCGCGGGTGAATACAGCAAGCGTTCGACGGCGCCGTGCACGGCCGGATTGCGTGTGGCCCCGACGGCTACCTGATGTCCCTCCGCGCGCAGGCTGGCGACACAGTCTTCCAGCCAATGGGTGATGCTGGCGACCTTGCCGAGGATGAAGATCTTCACGTCGCGCCCAAGACAATCAACGGCGCCGGAAGAAGACGTTGTGCGCGGGCTTGACGGAACGCAGATAGCGGTAGGGCTCGAAGCCGAACCGGTCGAAAAGCAGCGCCAGGTTGTCGCGCCCGAACCATTGGAGGTGTTCGGGGGGGCAAAGAACGTCCCACTCGGCCAGCGGCGGGCGGTTTGGGTGCGAAACGTCGGGCGTGGCGACATAGACCAGGGAGCCCGCCCTGGTCACCGCCGCGATGCAGGCCATGACCTCCTCCACGCCGGCCAGGTGCTCGAACAGCTCCGAAGAGAACACCACGTCGAAGACTTCGCCGCACCCGGCCGTCTGGCTTAGATTCGCCACTCGAAACTCCGACCGCGGGAAGTGCCCTTGGGCGTAGGCGATCGCGCCCGCAGAAACATCAACCCCGACCGTCCGCCTGGCGATGAGAGACATCGCCCAGGTCATGAACCCCCCGCCGCAACCCAACTCGAGGACGGACTTGCGCCAGATGTACGGGGCAAGCCGCGCGGCGCGGCCCACCGCCCTGCGGCGGCGCGAGGCCGCCTTGGGATAGTTGTCACTCGAAGCGTCGCGATAGCCGGTGTTGTAGAAGGCGGCCACCTCATGTGGCGACGGGTAGGGCGCCACGAACAAGAAGGCGCAGTCGTCGCACTGGACGATCGCGTGGCCGTTTCTCTCGAACGCCGGCCCGATGCGCGTCCCCGCGCAAACGGGGCACGAGCGACCGGCTTGGGCGCCCTGAACCATCGACGATGACATTCCGTTCCTCCCCAAGTCCGTAGGCGGGCCGCCCGAGATCACGCCGCCCGCCCGTCCAGGAGCGCCTCGGCGCGCGCTTGGCCGGCTCTCATTTTGCGCTGCCAGTCGGCACGGGCCGCCTCCAGCGCGTCCTCGTCCGCGTCGGCGGCCACCCCAAGAGGGCCTTCCAGCACCACCTGGCCGCGCGCGAAGGGCAGGGGAATGCGCGCGCCGTCCCAGCTTTTGAGGGCCAGGGCCGGGCGCGCCGCGAGGCTCATCAAAAATGTCGGACACCCCGCAGCGCGGGCCATCTGGACGGGTCCCGACGGCAGGATCTCGCGCGGACCGCGCGGACCGTCGGGTGTCAGGACCATCACCCCGCCGGATTCCAGGAAGGCCAGCGCCTGACGAAAGGCGCTGGCGCCGCCCTTGGCGAGGGTTGCCTCCCCCCGGCCCGCCGATCCGCGGATGGGCGGGATGCGCAAGCGCTCGGCGGCCAGGGCGATGAATTCCCCGTCGCGCGACAGCGAGATCATCACCCGCCGCGGCTTCTCGGCCAGCAACGGGCGGCAGGCCATGCCCTGCGCGATTCGTCCGTGCCAGAACAGGGCGATCAACCCCTCGGGCGACGCCATGGCGAGGTCGGCGTTCGCCCGATTCTCGAACCGCCAGCGGACGGTGGTGATGAGCAGCTCTATGTAACCGGCGACCAACCACGCCAGCAGCGACTGCACCGCGCGCGAGCGCAGCAACCGTTTCACAGGGCCGACTCGGAAAGGGGGTCGGCCCCGGGGTCGGCCCCCGGGTCGGCGACGTGCTCGAGGTCCTGGCTCCTCGCCAGCCGGGCGTAGAGGCCGCCGGCTTCCATCAAGGCGTCATGCGTGCCGATCTCCACCACCGAGCCACGGTCAAGCACATAGATACGGTCGGCGCCGCGCACGGTGGACAGGCGATGGGCGATGATCAGGGTGGTGCGTCCGGCCATCAGGCGGCCGAGCGCGGTCTGAACCTGGGCTTCGCTTTCAGCGTCCAGGGCGCTGGTGGCTTCGTCCAGCAGCAGGATGGGCGCGTCCTTCAGGAAGGCGCGGGCGATGGTGATGCGCTGACGCTGGCCGCCGGAAAGCCGCGCGCCGAGCTCGCCAACCACCGTTTCATAGCCGAGCGGCAGGGCGACGATGAAGTCGTGGGCCGCCGCCGCCGCCGCCGCCGCCTCGATCTCAGCCGCCCCGGCCCCCTCGCGGGCGTAGGCGATGTTGGCGGCGATGGTGTCGTCGAACAGGAAGGGCTCCTGGGTGACCAGGGCGATCTGGGCGCGCAGGGAGGCCAGGGTCACCTCGCGGACGTCGCGGCCATCGACGGTCAAGCGCCCGCCGGTCACGTCGTAGAACCTGGGGATGAGATTGAGGACGGTGGTCTTGCCCGCCCCGGACGGCCCCACCAGGGCGACGATCTCGCCGCGTCTCGCTTCGAGGGATAGGTTTTTCAACACTGGTGTTTCGTCGCCGTAGGAGAAGGACACCCCCTCAAGGCGGATGGTCGCCTCGCCGCGCGCCAGCGGGCTGGCCCCGGGCGCGTCGCCGATCTCCGCCTCCACGTCGAGCGCGCCGAACAGCCGCCGGCCGGCCACCAGGCCCTGGCTCAGGACGGTGAGCAGGTTGGAAACCTGTCGCAGCGCCTGGCCGGCGGTCAGCAGAGCCGCGAAGAAGGCGGCGAAAGCCCCGACGTTCGGCCGCCCGGCGCCGGCTTGCCAGCCTTCATAAGCCAGGACCGCCGCGACCACGATCATGGTGAGGGTTTCCGACACCGGCGCCGCCGCGGCGCGGGCGTTGTCGCCGCTGATAATGTGCCGCTGGCGCTCGGCGATCGCCGCCGCGACCCGGCCCTCCTCATAGGCCTCGCGGTTTTCCATCTTGACCACCCGCACGCCGTCCAGGCCTTCCATTATGGCGCTGGAAAGCATGGAGGTGGCGTCCATGGCCCCGCTCGCCGCCTTGGTGGCGCGGCGCATGTAACGGCGCAGGAAGAGGGCGACGATCGGGGCGGCCAGCAGGACGAACAGGCCGAGCTTCCAGTCGGTCTTGGCCATGACCGCGCCGGCGGCCAGCAGGGTCAGGCCCTGCTGGATGAAGTTCACCAGGCCGCTGGTGGCCGCTTCCCGGATCAGGCCGGCGTCGTAGAGGACCGAGGACACGAACCCGCCGGTGTGCGAGGCGCGCAGGCGGGCGAGGTCGGCCCGCACCAGCTTGCCGAACAGTTCGAGTTGGATATCGCCCACGATGCCGTTGCCGATGCGATTGACCAGGGTGGCCTGGACGACCTGCGCGGCCCCCCGCCCCAGGGCCAGAGCGACTATGATCGGCGGGATCGAGCCAAGCGCGCCGGCCTTGGGGTGGACGATGAGATCGTTCACCGCCGGCTGCAATATGCCCAGCAGCAGACCCGAGAGCACCGCGAAGATGGCCGCGCACACGATGGAAACGGAAAGGGCGGGCCAGCGGGGGGCCAGATAGCGCCTGGCCAACCGGGCGACGACGTCGCGGTCCGTGAAGGCGGTGGAAAGGACGCCGGTCATCGCCAGCGAGCGGTCGAACGCTGGCGCGCGGGTGTCAAGCGCGCCCTGCGCATCCGAGCGATCGGGCAGGCCCCTACTTCTTCATGAATCCGCCGTACTTGGCCGTGAAGCGCGACACCCGGCCGCCGCGATCGAGCAGGTGCTGGTTGCCGCCGGTCCAAGCCGGATGGGTCTTGGGATCGATATCGAGGTTCAGGCTCGCGCCCGGCTTGCCGAAGGTCGAGCGGGTCTGATAGGCCGTGCCGTCGGTCATCGTCACGGTGATGAAATGATAGTCGGGATGGGTGTCTTGTTTCATGGCGAGCTCAAACCGACCTGATCGGGAACGCAAAACCCGCCGAGAGGCGGGCGCTTTGGGAACGCGCGCCTATACACGAGAGCGGCGCGCATAGGCAAGGGCCGGCTTGAGGCATGAGAGGCGAGATCACGGCGGCGGTAGCCGGCCGGGCCGGGCGGCGGGACATTCGGCCGCTGGCCCGCCTGACGCCCTTTTTGCGCGCCCATTGGGGCGACGCGGCTTGGTCGGTGGTCTTCCTGCTCATTTCCACCAGCGCCACCCTGGGCCTGTCCGGCGCGGCCCGCCTGGTGGTCGACAAGGGCTTCGCCTCGGCCTCCGCTGACCGCCTCAACGGCGCCTTCCTGATCCTGATCGCCGTCGCCGGAGCGCTGGCGGCGGCGACGGCCCTGCGTTTCTACTTCATCACCAAGCTGGGCGAACGGGTGACGGCCGATCTGCGCGCCGCGCTCTACCGCCATGTCCTGACCCTCGATCAGGCCTGGTTCCTTGAGACCCGCACCGGCGAGGTGCTGTCGCGGCTGACTACCGACACGACCATCATCGAGAGCATGGTCGGCGCCTCGGCCTCGATCGCCCTGCGCAATCTTCTGACTCTCATCGGCGCCCTGGCGGTGCTGGTCTTCGTCAGCCCTAGCCTCACCCTCTACGTGGCCCTCCTGGCGCCGATGGTTCTGGCGCCCCTTTTCCTGTTCGGCCGACGGGTGCGCAAGCTCTCGGTCCAGGCCCAGGCGCGTTTCGCCGAGGCGGTGGGCTATGCCGGAGAGACCTTGGACGGCCTGGACACCCTGCAGGCGTTCGGGCGCGAAGCATCGGCCGCCGACCGTTTCGAGAGCGCGGTGGAAACGGCTTTTAACGCCTCCCTGGCCCGGGTCGGCGCCCGCGCCTTGATGACCGGCCTGGTGATCACCCTGGTGTTCGGCGGCGTGGCGACGATCTTCTGGCTGGGCGCCCACGCGGTGGTGGCCGGGACGATGACCGGCGGCACACTGCTGATGTTCGCCATCCTGGCCGTTCTCGCCGCCGGCTCGGTGGGGGCGCTGGGCGAGGTGTGGGGCGATGTTCAGAAGGCGGCAGGGGCCATGGATCGCATCTCCGACCTGCTGGCCGCCCGCCCCGCCATCGCCGCCCCCCCGGCGCCAAGACCGCTGCCCACGCCGGCGCGCGGAGAGATCGCCTTCGAGGAGGTGGTGTTCGCCTACCCCGGCCGATCCGATGCGCCCGCCCTGAACGGGTTTAATCTGACGGTCAGATCCGGCGAGCGCGTGGCCCTGGTCGGACCGTCCGGGGCCGGCAAGAGCACGGTGTTTCGCCTGGCGCTGCGGTTCTACGACCCTCAGGCGGGATCGGTGCGGGTCGATGGAGTGGATGTGCGCCAGGCCGACCCAGCCGAGGTCCGCGCCCGGATCGCCCTGGTCGCCCAGGACGCGCCCCTGTTCTCCGGCTCGGCGCTGGAAAACCTGCGGTTCGGCCGCGAGGACGCCACGCCCGGCGAACTCGTGGCCGCCGCCCGCGCCGCCGAGGCGGAAGCCTTCATCGCCGCCCTGCCGCACGGCTTCGACACCGCTCTGGGGGAGAGGGCCAAGACCCTGTCCGGCGGCCAGCGCCAGCGGCTGGCCATCGCCCGCGCCCTGGTGCGCGGCGCCCCCATCCTGCTGCTCGATGAGGCCACCAGCGCCCTGGACGCCGAAAACGAACGCCTGGTCCAGCGCGCCCTCCACGACGCCATGAGCGGCCGCACCACCCTGGTCATCGCCCATCGCCTCGCCACCGTACTCAAGGCCGACCGCATCGTGGTCATGGACGCCGGCCGCGTGGTCGAGAGCGGAACCCACGCCGAGCTGTCAGCCAGAGGCGGCCTCTACGCCCGTCTGGCGCGGCTCCAGTTCGGCATGGAGGCGGCTTAAGGGCCGCGTCCCGCTACGCCGCCTTGGCCGGGCTTTCCCTGAACGCCGCGCCCTCGTGGGTGAGCAGCCAGCGTTTGCGCTCCAGGCCGCCGCCATAGCCGGTCAGCGAACCGTCGGCGCCGATCACCCGATGGCAGGGCACGACCACCCCGATCGGGTTGGCCCCGTTGGCCAGGCCCACTGCGCGCACCGCCGCCGGCTTGCCGATCGTGGCGGCCAATTCGCCATAACTCACCGTCACCCCCACCGGAATGGCGGCCAGCGCCCGCCAGACGCTGCGCTGGAATGCCGTGCCGGCGGTGCGCCAGGCGAGTTTGGTCAGGGCGTCGGTCCGGCCGGCGAAATAGGCCTCCAGCGCGGCGATGGTCGACGCCGGAGCGGAGCCGTCGGTCAGGGGGACGGCGCCATAGTGCCGGCGCATCAGGCGGCGCAGGCGATCCTCATGGTCGGACCAGTCGAAGGCCCGCAGGACGCCCTCTTCGTCGGTGATCAGCAGGGCTTGGCCGATGGGGGTCGGCAGGCGGTCGAGAAAGAGGTGTTCAGGCGGCTTGTCGGTCATCGCTCGTCTCGCTTTGGCGGCTGGGGGGTTGGGATTCGGACGCCCAAAGGTGGAGGGCGGCGTAGGCGCGCCAGGGACGCCAGGGCTCGGCGCGGGCTTGCAGTTCGGCGGGGTTGGGGCGCCGGCCGTCCGCATCGCCAAGCGCCCGCATCAGGCCGATATCGGCGGCGGGGAAGGCGTCGGGTTCGCGCAGCTCGCGCATGGCGATGTACTGGGCTGTCCATTCGCCGATTCCCGGCAGGGATTTCAGTTTGGCGATCGCTTCGTCGAGGCCGCGCCGGGGTCCGAAGATCAGGGGGTCGGCGACCACCGCCGCCGCCAGCGACGATAGCGCCGCGATCCTGGCGCGGGGCATGCCCAGAGCCGAAAGGTCGGCGCCGGCCAGGCGCTCGGCGGACGGAAAGGCGTGGGTGAGGCCAGGGATCACGCCGGCCAGGTCGTCGGGCAGCGCCTCGCCGAAGTCGCGCGCCAGGCGTCCGGCCAACGCCCTCGCCGCCCCGACGGTGATCTGTTGGCCGAGGATGGCGCGCACCGCCAGTTCGAAGCCGTCCCAGGCCCCCGGCGCTCTCAGGCCCGGCCGCGCCGC
>JBDTIW010000162.1:0-4812 GCA_039936215.1 Caulobacteraceae bacterium
TTGTCGATGACGATGGGGCCGGCCGCCCCGATGCGCGGGGCCCATTCGCGGGAGAAATCGCCGCTCACGCTCATCAAGACCACATCGACGCTCGAAAAGTCGAACTGGGCGACGTCCTCGCACTTCACCACACCGGCTTTCCAGCCAACCTCGATTCCGATCGAATTGCGCGAGGCTATGGCGTGAATCCTGTCCACCGGGAAGTCCACTTCCTCCAGGATGTTCAGCATTTCGCGGCCCACCGCGCCGGTGGCGCCGACCACGGCGACCCGGTATCCCATCGCTGCTCTCCCTCTCGAATGACGCGGCGCGGCCTAGGGCGGCGTGGGCGTGGAAATAGGGCGGGGCGGCCTGAACCGCAACCACGCCACCACCGCCAATCCGGCCAGCAGCAGGCCCGCGCCCAGCCACAGGACGCCGTGCACATCCCGCTCGCCGACCGCCAGGGAGGCCAGGGCGGGGCCGAACGCCCCGCCGAGCAGTTGCGCGGCGCCGCTCTGCAGGCCGGCCCGCCGGCTAGGGTCGGCGTCGATGGTCAGGGGGACCAGAAAGGGGGCCAGAAAAAGGGTGGCGAAACCTGCCAGGGCGTTGGCCGACACGAAGAGCCACGCTGGCGTGTGCAACGAATAGACGTACCAGACGGCCAGAAAGGCGCTCGAGGCGATCAGGAAGACGGTGAAATAGCGCATCTTGCCGGCCAGGAGCGTCGCTGCCGCGCCGCCTATCACCTGGGCGATCAGGGAGGTCCACAGGGCGGTGCGGGCGATTTCGGCCCCCAACCCGGCCTGCTGGGCCAGCGGCTGCAGATAGACGCTGACCGCGCCGGCGGCCGAAACGTAGATCGCGGTGGCGCCCAGGGCGATCCAGCCGCGCAGGGGTGGCGCGCCGCCTTCGCCGGGGGCCTTGGGCAGGGGCGCGTAGCGGCTGGGCGCGGCCAAGGCCGGCGCGATTCCCAGCAAACTCGCCGCCGCCAGGGCCGCGAAGCCGCCGTTCGCGCCAAACCTCGGCATCACCCACAGGGCCAGGGCGAGCGCCAAGGCCAACTGGGCCAGGGTCTGGGTGGTGAAAAAGACCCCGGCCCAGCGCTCCGGCGTCACGGTGCGGGCGATCATGCCCACGGTGATCCACAGAAGGACCCCTTCCATCGCGCCGGCGGCGGCGCGCAGGCCGAGCAGAGCGGCCCCGTCACCCCAGGTGGTCGCCAGATCCACGGCCGCCAGGGCCAGCGAGGCCGCCACCCCGATCGTCTTCAGACGCCCCGGCTTGACGAACATACCCGCCAGGGCGGTCGAGACGCCCATGGCCAGCAGTTCGATCGTGGCCGCCTGGCCGATCCCCGCCGCGCTCAGCCGATGTTCGTCGGCCAGGGCCCCCAGGAGGACCGGCATCACCCCGATGACCAGCAGGGAGTTGATTCCCACGCCGATGGCGGCGCCGGCCTGGACGCCGCTGAGCGGCGGGCCGACGGCGTCGTGGATCAGGTGTTGGTGGGTCTCGAACTCGGTCTTGGCGATCATCGGACCTCAAGGCGACAACGGGCGGGCATGTGGCGAGGCGATCGGCGGCATTTTGGACTTGTCCACAAATCGCCATAGGGTGGATGGCGTCAAACCGCTCGCAAAATCGTTTCAAATCGGCGATGGACCGCCTCCGCCGCACCCAGATGAAGGATCCCGCCCCATGCCGCGCAAACCCAACTACCAGTTCGAGCGCCTGGACCGCGAGCGCGTCAAGGCGGCCAAGGCGGCCGAAAAGGCCGCCGCCAAGCGTGAACAGAAGGAACGCGAAAGGGCCGCCGCCGAGGGGGATGGCGGTCCGCCCAGGCCGGAAGACTAGGGACCGCGCGCCGTGGCCGCCGCCACCGTCCGCACCCATGAGACCGTCTCTCTCGACGGCGAGCACTTCGAGGACTGCGAGTTCCGCCAATGCCGGCTGGTCTTTGCCGGCGGGACGCCGCCCAGCTTCATCGGCTGCCGGTTCGACCATTGCGAATGGAAGTTCGAAGGTCCGGCGGTCAACACCTTGGCGCATCTGAAGGTCGTCTGGGGGGCCGGCGGCAAGGCCCTGGTCCAGGGCCTGATCAAGGAGATCACCGGGGCGGGCGAGCGGACGAAGTGAGTTATTATCCCTTCCCCCTCTGGGGAAGAGAGCGTGAGTCCGGTTAGCCGTTGAGCTGCTTCCAGCGCGCCAGGGCCTCGGCGGGACCGGCGTAGGCTTCCTGCAGCCCGGGGTTCCAATAGCGCAGGGCGTCGAGGGCGACGCGCTTGCCCGAAACGGCGCAGATCACATAGCGGCCGGGCTTGACCACCGTCAGTTCGCCGTCGCCGTAGCGCACCACCGCGATGTCGTGGGCCTTGCCGGCGAGGTCCCTGTCGAAGGCGTTCATGGCCTTCATCTAGTCTCTTCGGACGAAGGTTCCAATCTCCCGGTCAGAACAGGCTGCCCTGGGCCTCGTCGCGCGGGATGGGCGCGGTCCGGCGGGTGGAGGGCGCCGGTCCGTCGATCACCGCGCCCCGGTCGCCGTCGCCGAACACCAGCCTTACCGCCTCGCCGCCCGCCAGGGCGCCGGCCGCCCGGACCAGCGAGCCGTCCCGGCGATGGACGCGGGCGAAACCGCGCGTCAAGGGCCGGTCGGGGTTGAACGACAGGCGCAGCTTTTCCAGTCCGGCCAGGGCTTCGCCCGCCCGCTCGATGCGCCGCCGGGCGGCCGGGGCCAGGCGGCCGGCCAGACCGGCCAGTTGGTCGGATTTCACCTGGATCGGCCGCTGCAGGAGCACCGGCTTGAGCGGGGCGGCCAGGGCGGCAAGGTCGTGACGATGGGCGGCGACGTTTCTTTGCAGGGCCGCGCCCAGTCGGCCGGCGGCCAGATCGAGGCGCTGGGTAGCGATGGCCAGGAGGTCCGTCGGCCTGGGCAGGGCGCCGGCGGCGGCGGAAAGCCGGGCGCGCCGGTGATCGATCATCCGGGCCCCGCATTGGATCATGCGCCGCTCGTAATCGGCCAGGCTCGCCGCCAGTTCGGCCAGCACAGGCGTGGCCATTTCGGCCGCCGCCGTGGGGGTGGGCGCGCGCCGGTCGGAGACGAAATCGATCAGGGTGGTGTCGGTCTCGTGGCCCACCGCCGAGATCAGCGGGATGGGCGAGGCCGCCGCGGCGCGGGCCAGATCCTCGTCGTTGAAAGGCCACAGATCCTCCACCGAGCCGCCCCCGCGGGCGACGATGATCAAATCCGGCCGGGCGATCGCGCCGCCGGACATGAGCGCCCCGAACCCTTCGATGGCGGCGCGCACCTGGGCCGCCGCCTGGTCGCCCTGCACCACCACCGGCCAGACGATCACCCGGCACGGCCAGCGTTCGCGGATGCGGTGCAGGATGTCGCGGATCACCGCGCCGGTGGGGCTGGTGATCACCCCGACCACGGCGGGCATGGCCGGCAGGGGCCGTTTGCGGGCCACCTCGAACAGGCCCTCGGCGGCCAGCTTGGCCTTCAGCCGCTCGAACTGGGCGAGGAGGGCGCCGACCCCGGCCGGAACCATGGTCTCGATGACGATCTGGTACTGCGAACGGCCCGGATAGGTGGTGACCTTGCCGGTGACGATCACCTCCAGGCCCGTCTCGGGACGGATGGCCAGGCCGCGCACCTGGCCCTTCCAGATCACCCCGGAGATGCTGGCGCGCTCGTCCTTCAGATCCAGATAGACGTGGCCGTTGCCGTGGAAAGTGACCTTGGAAAGCTCGCCGCGCAACCGCACGAAGCCATAGGCGTCCTCGATCGTCCGCTTGAGCGCGAAGGCGAGTTCGGAAACGCTGTAGGGCCGGGCGTTGGACTCTTCGGTCTCGGCGGGGGTTTCAGCGGGTAGGGCGTCGGTCATGAGGGCAATCTAAAGCCTCCCTCCCCTTCTGGGGAGGGTGGATGCGAGCGCTTGCGAGCAGACGGGTGGGGAATGACGCCGCCCCGCGTTCGGAGATTGGCCGTATTCAAAAAGACGATACCGATACGTCCGAAGGGCGGCAGCACTCCCCACCCGTCTTGTCGCTGCGCTCCAAGCCACCCTCCCCATAAGGGGGAGGGAGGATGACATGATCGCCTAGATATATCGCCTCAAGGAACGCGCCAACTCCGAGGGGCTCGAGCGCTTCTTCGCCTGTTGCGGCTGGTAGGCGAGGCGGGCGTGTTCGACGCAGTAGGGGGCGCCGTCGCCGGCGCGCCGGCCGCAGAAGGTGAAGTCGTCGGTGGCCGGGTCGCCGATCGGCCATTTGCACATGTGTGCGCCGAGGGTGAGCACGGTGGCCGTGCCGCGCTCCTCCACATAGGGCGCGGGCCGGACGGCCGGAACCGCCGGCGCGTGATGTTCGGCGACGCGGCGCGCCATCGGCGGACTGGAAACCAGGGGGCGGGCCGGGCGGGGGGCCTTGAAGGCCGGTCTGGCCGGTTGCGAGGGCGTCGCGCGGCCGGAAAGGCCCAGGCGGTGGACCTTGCCGATGACGGCGTTGCGCGTCACCCCGCCCAGCTGCTTGGCGATCTGGCTGGCCGAATGGCCGTCCAGCCAGAGTTTTTTCAGAATTTCAACGCGTTCGTCGGTCCAACCCATGATCAGAACCCCTTTGTCGTTTCGCTCCGGAAGGCCGGCCTTCGCGCCTCGACGCGCCGGCCCAGATGTTGTGTCCGCTGATCCGCCCGCGAGGGGCCAACCACAAGATATCGTAGACCTGCCGACATGAGACACAATAGGCGCCATTCATCCGTCCACAGGGATCAACATATTGTGCCCAAGTTCGGCGACTTGCGATCCAGGGCGCTCGGGGGCACATGGG
>JBDTIW010000163.1:0-3301 GCA_039936215.1 Caulobacteraceae bacterium
GACGATGCTGTTCATCTGGCAATTCCACCCCGGTTCGACGTTTTTGGCCGTTCGCGGCGCGAGACAATCACGCCGGCGGCGGTTTCACAAGCGAGGCTCTTTCGCGCAGGCCCCGCGGGACCCACCTAAGGCCCTGGAACGCCGAGCGGAGCGGTGAAGCATGGAAACCATCAAGGTCCCGGGACCCGATCACCCGATCGCCATCTTTGCCAATCCGCGCCGGGTGCGCGCCCTCTTTCACGGCCACGAGGTCGCCGACAGCGACGACGTGCTGATGCTTGCCGAGGCGAGCTACAAGCCGGTGGCCTATTTTCCCCGCGAACATGTGGACATGGCGTTTTTGACCCGCACCCAGCGCGACACTTGGTGCCCCTACAAGGGTCACGCGGCCTATTTCACCCTGACACGGGACGGGGCCATAGCCGAGGACGCGGTGTGGACCTATGAGACGCCCCACCCCGCCATGCAGGCCATCGCCGGGCGGCTGGCCTTCTTCCCCAACGTGGTGACGATCGAGGAAGCGCCGCCGGCGCGCGGGGCCAGCGTCGATGAGATCGTCCAGCACACCGACTCCGGCGCCGGCGCCTCGCAGCGCGAACACTGGCGCCCCAACGTCGATGAACCGCCGGCGCAAGACTAGAGCAAGATCACTTTAGATGGAATCGCCACCGGTGACGATCTTGCTCTAGATTCAAACGTTTAGAGCCTGATTTACGCCCCGGATCTCTCCGGTCCAAGGCGATCAGGCTCTAGGGCGCACGAGCCCTATTCCGATGTCTCCGAAATCGGGCCAGACTTGGGGGCGCGCCCGCGCCGGTGTTCGGCGAACCAGGCGATAAGCCACCACAGCATGGCCCAGGCGGCGCCGAGCGCCCAGCCCGCCATCACGTCGGTGGGCCAGTGGACGCCCAGATAGACGCGGCTGGCTCCCACCACCAGGGTGACGAACAGGCCCGCCGCCAGGGCGTAGGCCCCCTCCCGCCGGCGGCTGGCGAAGTGGGCCAGCAGGGTGGCCAGCGACAGATAGACGATGGCCGAAAGCATGGCGTGGCCGCTGGGAAAGCTGGCGTTGCCCACCTCCACCGCATGCATGGCGATCGGCGGTCGCTCGCGGCCGAACACCACCTTTAGAATATCCACCAGCAAGAGGCCGCTGCCGCAGGCTCCAAACAGGAGGGCGGCCTCCAGCCGGCGTCTCTGGGCGAGGAAGAAGCCCATGACGATGAGGACGATCAGCACCAGCACGATCACAGAGCCCAGCGAGGTCAGGTCGGTGGCCGCCAAGCGCAGCCAGTGCGGACCGATGGGCTGGCTGACGTCACCGGGCTGGCGCAGCATCAGCATCAGACCCTCGTCGAAGACCTTGGTGTGGCCGTCGGTGACTGAGTCGGCGACGCCCAGAAAGGCCAGCGCCCCGGCGGCGACCACCAGGACGGCGGCCACCAGGCCCAGTTCCGCGCGCGCCGCCTTCAGGGCGCCGGACAGGCGGGCCGGCGAAAAGGTTGATGCCGTCAAGGGAGGGTTCCGATCTACTGTCGTTTGCCATCTTATCGCGGGCCATACGAGAACACATATCAGCGCCATGTCGATCCCTCCCCGCAAGAGCCTGGCGCGCTCACTTCTGCGCGGCCTGCGCGGCTGGTGTCCGCATTGCGGGACGGGTCGCATCTTTCACCGCTATCTGAAGGTGTCGCCCCGCTGCCCGTCCTGCGATCATGACCTGGACCGCTATCCCTCCGACGACGGGCCGGCCTATTTCACCATTCTGCTGGTCGGCCAGCTGGTGGTCGCGCCCCTCCTGCTGTTTCCCTTCATCTGGAAGGCGCCGACGGCGGTGATCGTTCCGGCCACCCTGATTCCCCTCTGCGCCTTGACCCTGCTGGCCCTGCCGCGGGTCAAGGGCGCGGTGATCGGTCTGCTCTACGCCCTGAACGTCCACCGCGGCGACGGCGCCCTGCACACCGCCGACCGGTTCGATTCGTAGCGCGCTACGACAAACCCAGCTCAGCGCGTTGCTTGCGGGTCAGCTTGGCGGCGACCAGGGCGTGAGCGGTCTTCAACCAGTCGGCCATTTCGGCCCCATCCACCGCCGGCAGATCGTCGAACCTCACCCACTTGGCCCGCGCCAGATAGGGGGCGGGGCGGGCGCGACCGCCTTCCACCAGAGCCTCGAAGGCGATGTCGCTGACCTTGATCGAACAGCCACCGCCCACCGGCCCAGTCACCGCGAACATCCGCCCGCCGACCTTGTAGACGTGATCCTCGCCCCATTGGACGTCCATGGTCGCCGCCGGCAGGGACCGGCAGGCGGTATCGAACGCCGCCGGCGTCACGCCGCCACGCCCACTCCGATCGGGCAGACGACGCCGGTGCCGTCCACCCCGCAATAGCCGCCCGGATTCTTGGCCAGGTACTGCTGGTGATAGGCTTCGGCGAAATAGAAGGGGCCGGCCGGAGCGATCTCGGTGGTGATCCGCCCCCGCCCCGCCGCCGCCAAGGCGCCCTGATAGGCCTCGCGCGACGCCGCCGCGACCGCCGCCTGGGCTGGCGAGACGGTAAAGATGGCCGAGCGGTACTGGCTTCCCACGTCATTGCCCTGGCGCATCCCCTGGGTGGGATCGTGACCCTCCCAGAACAGCTTGAGCAGGGCCTCGTAGGAAACGGTCCCCGGACCGAACACTACCTTGACCGCTTCGGTGTGGCCGGTGCGCCCGCCGCACGTCTCCTGATAGGTAGGATTGGGGGTCGTCCCGCCCATATAGCCCACCGCCGTCACCCATACGCCCGGCGTCTGCCAGAACTTGCGCTCCACGCCCCAGAAACAGCCCATGGCGAAATAGGCGGTCTCGTACCCCTCTGGGTAGGGGCCCTTGAGGGGACGGTCGCACACGAAGGAGCGTTCGGCGGTGGCGATCGCCTCGACCCGCCCCGGCGGGGCGTTGTCGCGGTTGGGCTCGGGCGATTTTCTGAACAACGACATGGCGGACTCCTGCGATCCTGGTGGTCCTCAAGATAGGTGTTCCATCGCCATTTTCACCCGCGCTTGTGGCGAGGGTCACGATGCGTATATTGCCCGCCTTCCGCAATCGGGGGTGTCGCGCCCTTTGTCGGTGATGGTGAGGTGGCCGAGTGGTTGAAGGCGCACCCGCCCGGCTTCGCCGGGCGACCAGGCGTAAAGATTGCGCGCGCCTTCATGGCGGGCGTTGGTGATGGTGAGGTGGCCGAGTGGTTGAAGGCGCACGCTTGGAAAGCGTGTTTAGGGGAAACTCTAACGAGGGTTCGAATCCCTCTCTCACCGCCA
>JBDTIW010000164.1:0-5142 GCA_039936215.1 Caulobacteraceae bacterium
AGAAGGTGCTGATCTATCATCTGGTTCACCTCAACCTGGATTCCAGCAAGATCAAGGGCGCCAAGGGACCGGTGGAGTCGGTGGAGACTGGCAAGCTGGTGGTCGATGGCAGCGGCCCTGTGCTGAAGGTCAATGACGCCGACATCATCCAATCCGACATTCACGCCACCAACGGCTATATTCAGGTGGTGGACAAGGTGCTGATCCCAGCCGACGTCACCTTGCCCACGGCGTCGGCGGCCGCGACGCCGCCAGCGCCCCCCGCCGGCTGATCTTGGCCGTCGCTTGAAGCCGGGGTCGGCGGGCCGTAAGGTCCGCCCGCCTTTTTTCGCGCCCGCGAGCCGTCTCCCGCAACACGCCGATGACCGCTTCCAAATCATTGTCTTTTCAGGATATCATCCTGACGCTCCACGCGTTCTGGAGCGAGCGGGGATGCGTGATCCTGCAGCCATACGATGTCGAAGTGGGGGCCGGCACCCTGCATCCGGCCACGGTGCTTCGCGCCCTGGGCCCCAAGCCCTGGCGGGCCGCCTATGTCCAACCCTCCAGACGCCCCTCGGACGGTCGATACGGCGACAATCCCAATCGTCTGCGCCAGTTTCACCAATACCAGGTCATCCTCAAGCCCAACCCGCCGGACATGCAAGCCCTTTACCTCGCCTCCCTGGAGGCGGTGGGAATCGACACCGCCCTGCATGACATTCGCTTCGTGGAGGACGACTGGGAAAATCCCACCGTGGGGGCCTGGGGCCTTGGCTGGGAAGTGTGGTGCGACGGCATGGAAATCAGCCAGTACACCTATTTTCAGCAGGTCGGCGGCCTGGATGTTCGCCCCGTGTCCGGCGAACTCACCTACGGCCTTGAGCGTCTCGCCCTCTATGTTCAGGGCGTCGACAGCGTCTACGATCTGGCGTTCAACGATCCCCAGAGCCCCGATTTCAAGACCTATGGTGAGGTCTTCGCGGAAAGCGAGCGGGAGTTCTCGGCCTTTGAGCTGGAATACGCCGATGTTGAAGTCCTCAAGCGCCAGTTTGAGGACATGGAGCGCGCGGCGCCCCGCCTTCTGGCGGAGCGCGGGCGTCAGGGGCAGCCCCTGATCCTGCCCGCCTATGACCACGTTCTGAAAGCCTCGCATCTGTTCAACCTGATGGATGCCAGAGGCGCCATCGCGGTGGCCGAGCGCCAGAGCTACATCGGACGCATCCGCGATCTGTGCAAAGCCTGCGCCGTCGCCTGGGTGACGCTGGAAGAGGCAAGAGCCTAGGCGTGCCGCAGCTTCTGCTCGAACTCTTCTCGGAGGACGTTCCCGCGCGCATGCAGCGCGGCGCGGCGCGCGATCTCGACCGCCTGGCCCGCGAACATCTGGGTCGGGCGGAAATGGCCTTCGACTCCATCCGCGCCTTCGCTGGCCTCCGGCGCCTGACCCTTGTGGTGGAGGGACTGGCCTCCGTTCAGGCCGACAAGACCGAAGAGCGAAAGGGTCCCCGCGTGGGGGCGCCGCAAGCGGCCATCGAGGGTTTCCTGCGTTCGGCCGGCTTGGCGCGCGACGACCTGATCGAGCGTGACGGCGTCTATTTCGCCACCTTGGCGCGGCAAGGCCGCCCGACGGCGGAAATCATCGCCGAGATGGTTCCGGCCGTCGTGCGTGGCTTTCCCTGGCCCAAGTCCATGACCTGGGAAAGCGGGACGTTGCGCTGGGTGCGGCCTCTGCGCCGCATCCTGTGCGTGTTCGACCGGCGAATCGTCGCCTTCGATATCGAGGGGCTCGCCGCCGGCGATCTCAGCGAAGGCCATCGTTTCATGGGTACGGGAAATCCGTTTCGCGCCCGCGATTTCGATGAATATCGCGAGGCGCTGGCCGGCCATTTTGTTGTGTTGGATGTGGAGGAGCGCGAACGCCGCATTGGCGAGGGCGCGCGGGCGTTGTGCGCGGCGCATGGCCTCGACCTGATTGAGGACGAGGGACTTCTGACCGAAGTGGCGGGCATGGTCGAGTGGCCGGTTCCGCTGCTGGGATCGATGGACCCGGCTTTTCTCGATCTGCCGGCGGAGGTGATCGCGACCACCATGCGCACCCACCAGCGATATTTCACGGTGCGGGGAGGGGAGGGCGCCCTGGCGCCGCGCTTCGTCGCGGTGGCCAATATCGAGGCAAGCGACGGCGGCGCCGCGATCGCGGCGGGCAATGCGCGAGTATTGTCGGCGAGGCTCGATGACGCCCGTTTCTTCTGGAACGAGGACCGCAAGGTCCCGCTGGAGAGCCGGCTTGAAACGCTCAAGGGTGTCACCTTCCACGCCAAGCTCGGCGCCATGTACGAGCGGGCTTTGCGCATCGAAGCCCTGGCGCGGGAAATCGCCCCCATGGTCGGCGCGCCGCCGCAAATGGCGGCCCGGGCGGGACGCCTGGCCAAGGCCGATCTGGCCAGCGCCATGGTCGGCGAGTTTCCCGAACTGCAGGGGGTCATGGGCGGCTACTATGCGCGCGCCGAGGGGCTGGATGCGTCCATCGCCGACGCCATCGCCGATCACTACAAGCCCCGGGGACCAGGCGATGGCTTGCCGGCGGGCCCCATCTCGATCGCCGTCGCCCTGGCCGACAAACTGGACACCCTGGTGGGGTTCTTCGAGATCGGGGAAAAGCCGACCGGTTCGCGCGACCCCTTCGCGCTTCGCCGCACGGCCTTGGGTGTTATCCGCA
This sequence comes from Caulobacteraceae bacterium, assembly GCA_039936215.1. Lineage (GTDB taxonomy): Bacteria > Pseudomonadota > Alphaproteobacteria > Caulobacterales > Caulobacteraceae > Acaudatibacter. Next base: position 2,699 of record JBDTIW010000164.1, read on the forward strand.
TCGCCCTAACCCAGAGCGCCGGCCTGAACCTGCGTCCGCTGATCGCCTATGCCGGGGCCGGAGTGGCTGTTTCGGTGATCAGGCATGTCGCGGATTCGCGGCTGAACGCTCTGAACTACCGCCAGGCGGTGGCGGCCTTCGCCGATCCTGCCGCCGAGTTCGCCGCCGCCGACTGGCTGGAGGCGACCTTTCGCGCCTTGGCTGAGCAGGGGCCTGCCAAGGCCTTGGATTTCTGGCGCGGTCTGGATGACGCGGCGTGGATCGAGGAGATTCTCGCCTTCGTTCTTGAGCGCCTGAGGATTCTTCTGCGCGATGAGGGCTTGCGTCACGATGTTTGCGACGCGGTCTTCGCGCTGGGCGATGACGATCTGGTCCGCCTGGTGGCGCGGGCGCGGGCGCTGGAGGCCTTTCTCGCCACGGACAACGGGGCCAATCTTCTCGCTGGCGGCAAACGGGCGATCAACATCCTCGCCGCCGAAGCCAAAAAAGGGTCGTTGCCGGCGGGAGAGCCGACGCGGAGCCCGGACCTTCCGAAAGAGGAGGTCGCCCTGATCGACGCCTTGTCGATGGCGAGCCCGCGAGTCGACACGGCGTTGGCGGCCGATGATTTCGCGGCCGCCCTTGGCGCGCTGGCCGACTTGCGCGCGCCCGTGGACGCCTTTTTCGACCAGGTGCTGGTGAACTCGCCGATTCCCGAGGAGCGGGATAATCGGTTGAGACTCCTGTCGCGGGTCGGCGCCGCCATGGGCGAGGTGGCGGACTTTTCGCTCATTTCAGGCTAGGAGGGGCGATGGCGACGACAATGGATCGGGCGGTCGAGACGCGGTGGGTCTACGCCTTCGGAGGCGGCGTGGCCGACGGGGCCGCGACGATGAAGGGGCTGCTGGGCGGCAAGGGGGCCAATCTGGCCGAGATGTCGTCGCTTGGTCTTCCCGTTCCGCCAGGTTTCACCCTCACCACCGAGGTCTGCAACCGTTTCTACGCCGAGGGTGGCGCCTATCCGGCCGAATTGGCCGACCAGGTCGCCGCGGCCTTGAGCGCCATGGAATCCCTGGTCGACAAGCGCTTTGGCGACCCGGTCAATCCCCTGCTGGTGTCGGTGCGATCCGGCGCCCGGGCCTCGATGCCCGGCATGATGGATACGGTGCTGAACCTCGGCTTGAACGACGTCACGGTCGAGGGGTTGGCGCGATTGGCGGACGATCCGCGCTTCGCCTTCGACAGCTACCGCCGCTTCATCCAGATGTATTCCAACGTGGTCCTGGGCCTCGATCATCACATGTTCGAGGAGATCCTCGACGATCGCAAGGACGGCCTGGGGGTCACGGTGGACACCGCCCTTGCCGCCGACGACTGGCGGGCGGTGGTCGAGGAGTACAAGGCGGCGGTGGAACGCGAGCGGGGCGAGGCCTTTCCGCAGGATCCGCGCGATCAGCTGTGGGGCGCCATCGGCGCGGTGTTCGAAAGCTGGAACAACGACCGGGCCAAATTCTACCGCCGCATGCACGATATACCCGACGCCTGGGGAACGGCGGTGACCGTCCAGTCGATGGTGTTTGGCAACATGGGCGAGAGCAGCGCCACCGGCGTGGCCTTCACCCGCGATCCGTCCACCGGCGAACACCGCCTGTACGGCGAGTTCCTGATCAACGCCCAGGGCGAGGATGTGGTGGCCGGCATCCGAACTCCGCAGCCCCTGACGGCGGCGGCGCGCCGGGAAATGGGCGAGACCCTCCCCTCCATGGAAGAGGCGATGCCCGAGGTGTTCGGTCAGTTCAGCGAGGTGGTCGCTCGCCTGGAGGGCCATTACCGGGACATGCAGGACATCGAATTCACTATCGAGCGCGGTCGCCTCTACATGCTGCAGACGCGGGGCGGCAAACGGACCGCCAAGGCCGCGATCAAGATCGCCGTCGATCTGGCGGAGGAGGGGCTGATCGGTCGCGCCGAAGCCATCCAGCGCATCGACGCGGCGTCGTTGGACCAACTCCTACACCCGACCATCGACCCCGCCGCCTCCCGCGACGTGATCGCCGCCGGCCTGCCGGCCTCGCCCGGCGCCGCCACCGGAGCCATCGTCTTTTCCGCCGAGGCGGCCGAGCGGGAAGGCGCCGGCGGCCATGCGGTGATCCTGGTCCGCGAGGAAACCTCGCCGGAAGACATTCGCGGCATGGACGCGGCGCGCGGCATCGTCACCGCGCGCGGCGGCATGACCAGCCACGCCGCCGTGGTCGCCCGCGGCATGGGCCGGCCCTGCGTCTCCGGGGCCGGCGAGATTCACATCGACGCCAAGGCGGGCGAACTGCGCGCCCGGGGTCGGGTGTTCCGCGCCGGCGACACGATCACCATCGACGGCTCGCGCGGGGAAGTGCTGGCCGGGGCGGTCGCCATGGTGGAGCCGGAACTGTCGGGGGATTTCGCCACCCTGATGTCGTGGGCGGACG
>JBDTIW010000165.1:0-3540 GCA_039936215.1 Caulobacteraceae bacterium
GAAGACATAGAATTTTCCCCACAGTTCGCCCAGCGGCGGCAGGCCCAGGGCGGAAAGGGCGAAAATGGTCATGCACATGGCCATGCCGGGGCGCTCGCGCATCAGGCCGGCGAAGTCGTCCATGGTCTCCAGCGGCCGTCCCTCGCGGGTCAGCGCCGCCAGGCAGGCGAAGAAGCCGGTGACGTCGATGAGGAAGAGAATCATGTACATGAGCATCGACTGGATGCCGGTAACGCCCCCGGCGGCCAAACCGATCAGCACGTAGCCGATGGTGGCGATCGACGAATAGGCCCACAGGCGCTTGATGTTGTTCTGGGTCAGACCGCCGAAGGCGCCGACGGCCACCGACATCAGGGCGATGGCCACCAGAATCTGCCGCCACTGATCGCCCGCCCCGCCGAAAGCCTGGCTGAGCAGGCGGGCCAGGAGCACCATGGCCGCGAGCTTGGGCGCGCCGGCGAAGAAGCCGACCACCGGGGTAGGCGCCCCCTCATAGACATCGGGCGTCCACATGTGGAACGGCGCGGCGGACACCTTGAAGCCGAAGCCGCAGATCAGGAAAACCAGACCGAACAGGGCGCCCAGGCCCGCGCCGCCGTGCATGGCGGCGGCGATGACATCGAACCGCGTCGAGCCGGCGAAACCATATACGAGCGAGGCGCCATAGAGAAGCAGGCCGGAGGAGAGCGCGCCCAGAACGAAATACTTCAGCCCCGCTTCGGAGGCCCTGGCGTTGTCGCGCAGAAAGGCGGCCAGGATATAGAGGGCCAGGGATTGCAGTTCGATGGAGACATAGAGCGAGATCAGATCGCCGGCCGAGACCATCATGCTCATGCCCAGCGCCGCGATGATCACCAGTACCGGATATTCGAACTTGGCGACGCCGCGACGCGCGAACCAGCGGTCGCCCAAGGGGATGGCCACCGCGCTGGCGGCGTAGATGACGACCTTGGCGAACACCGCGCCCTGGTCGACGATCAGGGCGCCGCCGAAGGCGCGCCCCAGGGGACCGATGCAGGCGGCCACGGTCGCCGCCGCCAGGGCGGCCACGGCGGCGAGGGTGAACAGGCCGCCCGCCCGGCCGCGAAAAGCGCCCCAGATCAGCAGGGCCAGGGCCGAGCCGGCCAGGATCAGTTCGGGAAGGGCGAGGGCCGCGGCGCCTTGCAAGGTCATGGGCGCGCTCACCGGCCCGTCGCGGCGCGGAAGGCGCTGGTGAGATGGCTCACCGAGGCGTCGGTCACATGGAAGACCAGGTCCGGCTGCAGGCCAAGCCATAGGGTGGCGACGATCAGGGGGACGAAGATGAACAGCTCCCGCCGGTCCAGATCGGCGATCGCGCCCAGGGCCGGATTGGTCATCTCGCCGAACACCACCTTCCGGTAGACGGTCAGCGCATACATGGCCGACAGGATCACCCCGGTGGCGGCGACGATGGCCGGCCAGGTGGAGGCGGCGTAGGTCCCGGTCAGGCTGAGAATCTCGCCCACGAAGCCGCTGGTGCCGGGCAGGCCCAGGTTGCCCAGAGTGAACAGCATGAAGACCGCCGCATAGAAGGGCATGCGGTTCACCAGGCCGCCGTAGAAGGCGATCTCGCGGGTGTGCATGCGGTCGTAGACGACCCCGACGCACAGGAAGAGCGCCCCGGAGATCACCCCGTGGCTGAGCATCTGGAAGAGGGCACCCTGTTCGCCCTGCAGGGTCCCCGAGAAGATGCCCAGGGTCACGAACCCCATGTGGGCCACCGACGAATAGGCGATCAACTTCTTGAAGTCGGTCTGCCGGAACGCCACCAGGGAGGTGTAGACGATGGCGATCACCGACAGGGCGAAGATCAGCGGCGTGAACTGCCAACTGGCGGCCGGGAACATGGGCAGGGAAAAGCGCATGAAGCCATAGCCGCCCATCTTCAACAGGATGCCGGCCAGGATCACCGATCCGGCCGTGGGCGCCTCGACGTGGGCGTCCGGCAGCCAGGTGTGGAACGGCCACATGGGCAGCTTGACGGCGAAGGAGGAGAAGAAGGCCAGCCACAGCCAGGTCTGGGTAGCCGGCGCGAACTTGAAGGCCATCAGGGCGGGAATGCTGGAAGTATGGGCGATGATCAGCATGGCCAGGATCGCGGCCAGCATCAGCACCGAGCCCAGCAGGGTGTAGAGGAAGAACTTGAACGCCGCATAGACGCGGTTCTTGCCGCCCCAGACGCCGATGATCAGGAACATCGGCAGAAGCTGGAACTCGAAGAAGAGGTAGAAGACCAGGAGGTCGAGGGCGCAGAAGACGCCGATGACTAGGCTCTCCAGCACCAGGAAGGCGGCCATGTATTCGATCACCCGGGTGTCGATCGATCTCCAGCTGGCGACGACGCACAGGGGCATCAGGAAGGCGGTCAAAAGGACGAACAGGATCGAAATGCCGTCCACGCCCATGCGGTAGTGGAGACCTGAGAACCAGACGGCGTTTTCGGTGAACTGAAAGCCGCTCCGCGCCGAATCGAACTGGGCCACCATCAGGACCGAGAGGGCCAGGGTGGCCAGGGTCGTCGCCAGAGCGATCCATCGGGCGGCCGAGGCGGTGCGCGGATCGTCCGGACGGGCGAAGGCGCGCAGAAGCAGGATGGCGGCCACCCCGATCAGCGGCGAAAAGACGGTGATGGAAAGGATGCCGGTCATCGCGGGGAGAAGGCCCACAGGGCGTAGGAGAGCAGGCCGGCGATCCCCAGCAGCATGACGAAGGCGTAGTGATAGACATAGCCGCTTTGGGCGCGGCTGGCCGCCCGGCCCACGGCATAGGAGGCGGCGGACACGCCGTCCGGTCCCAGACCGTCGATCAGCGCCTTGTCGCCGCCCTTCCAGAAAAGGTCGCCCAGCGCCTTGATCGGCCGGACCAGGAGGGCGTCGTAGATCTCGTCGAAATACCACTTGTTGTAGAGGAACCGCCACAGGAGCCCGCCGCGGCTGGCGATCCGCGCGCCCATGCCCTCGTGCAGGACATAGGCGTACCACGCCGCGAAGAGGCCAAGGGCGGTCACGGTCAGCGGCCCCCAGACCACCCAGGCCGGCAGGGCGACGGGGTGAGCGGCGCCGGCGTGGCCGGGCAGGCTGAACAGGACACCGCGCCAGAACGCGCCGTGCTCGCCGCCGATGAACAGGTCGGCAAAGACGCCGCCCGCCGCCACCGCGCCCACCGATAGCAGGAGCAGGGGAACGAGCATCACCCATGGGCTCTCGTGGGGCATCAGGTCGTGGCCGTGCGAGTCATGGCCGGCCAAGGGCTCGTCGTGGGTTTCGATCTGGGCCGCGCTGGCGTGATGTTCGCCCCCGGCGTTAGCGCCCCACTTGGCGTGACCGTGAAAGGTCATGAAGATCAGCCGCCAGGAATAGAAGGCGGTGAGGCCGGCGCCAAAAAGGCCCGCCACGAAGGCGAAATAGGAAATCGGGTTGGCCTGACCGGCGGCGAAGGCGGCGTTGATGATGGCGTCCTTGGAATAGAAGCCGGAAAAGCCCAGATCGATCGGCGGCAGGCCGACGCCGGTGATCGACA
>JBDTIW010000166.1:0-3101 GCA_039936215.1 Caulobacteraceae bacterium
CGACTTCGGCCTCGCCCGCGCCTACGCCAGCCAGCGCACCCTGCGCCTGGCCGACGGCCCCGACGAGGTCCACAACCGCACCATCGCCCGCATGGAGTTCGCCAAATACGGCGACCTGCACGCCCGCATTCGCGCCGAACGAGATGCCGAACGGATGCCGGTGGGGTCGCGGTAGGGCTTTTCCGCCCCGCTTGCCGATCGCGCGGTGACCACCGAATCCCACCGAGCCTTCGACTGCACGGTCGTCGGCGCGAGTTTTGGCGGCCTCGCCTGCGCCATGAGTCTGGCCGGCGCCGGCGTTCCGGTGCGGGTGCTGGAGCGCAAGTCCGACCCGGGCACGAAGCTTCACACCACCGGTATTCTCGTTCGCGACCTGATGGACGACATCGGATGGCTGAGCGAGGCGCCCGGCGAATTGGTCCGGCGGATCGACGGCGTGCGGCTCTACGCGCCGGACATGCGCAATGTCGATCTGACCGCGCCCGGCTACTACTTCCTCGCCACCGACACCCCGGGCCTGCTGCGCTGGATGGTCGAGCGGTGCCGCGCTCTGGGGGCGGATGTCCGTCTCGACTCGATCTACACAAGCGCCCGGCGCGAAGGCGCGGGTTTCGAGATCACCGGGCATGGCGCGACCAGCTATCTGGTCGGTGCCGACGGCCCCAAGTCCCGGGTCGCGCGGGATCTCGGTCTGGGCGAAAATCGACGGTTCCTGTTTGGCCTGGAGCACGAATACGAAGGCCTTGATCTAGCCGAGCCGGGACGGCTGCATTGCTTCATCGATCGAAAGCTCGCGCCAGGCTACATCGGCTGGGTCGTCGGCGGAGTCGGCATGGTCCAGATCGGCCTCGCGCGCCGCGCCGCCGCGCCCGGCGCCGCCAAGGCGGCGATGGCCGGCTTCATCGACAAGATCGTCTCGGTGATCGATGTGCGCGGGCAAGCCCCGAGCCAGATTCGCGCCGGCCTGATCCCCTGTGGCGGCGTCGTCTCGCCAGTGGCGACCCGGCGCGCCCTGCTGGTCGGCGACGCCGCGGGCATGGTCTCTCCGGTGACCGCCGGCGGCATCCATACCGCCATCAAGCATGGCGAGGCGGCCGGCCGCGCCATCGCCGACTTCGCCGCCGGCCGGCGTGACGACCCCAGCCGCTGGCTTGTCCAGACCTACCCGAGTTTCCGCGCCAAGCGCGCCCTGCGCTGGCTGTTCGACCACTTTCAGAGTGACCTCGCCTTCAACCTCATGCTCGGATCGGCCCCCATGCGCGCCGCCGCGCGCCTGATCTTCTTTCACCGATTGCGCGTCTAACGCATTTCCACCCGAGTTGGGCTGTCGCTCCCAAATTCCGTCATCCCGGAAACGGCGACGCCGTTATCCGGGATCCAGAGGCCACATTCGGCGCACCTCGCGGCGGCGAACGGCCGATCATTCCATCCGGGACGTGGCCCCTAGGTCCCGGCTCTCCGCGCAAGAGCGCTACGGCCGGGATGACGGACAGTTTGTTTGGGCATCTCCGGTGCGCCCAACCAGGTGGGAATCGCAGTGGCGAGTGTGAGATCAAGCCACGCGGCGCGCCGCGGCGCCCAGCGCTCGTTCGGTCTCGTCCATATAGCCGCGGGTGATCGGCAGGGCGTCGACGCGCTTGGTGAGCTGAAGCTGGAAGTTCATGTGACCGCCGTAGCGGAAGCCCATTTCGGCTCCGCACAAATAGTATTCCCACATCCGCCGGAACCGCTCGTCGTAGACGCCGGCGATCTTGTCCTGGTTGGCCAGGAAGCGTTGGCGCCACAGGTCCAGGGTGTGGGCATAGTGAAGGCGCAGGATCTCGATGTCGGTGACCCGCAGGCCGGCCCGCTCCACCGCCGGCAGCACCTCGGAGAGGGCCGGGATATAGCCGCCCGGGAAGATGTATTTGGCGGTGAACGGATCGGTGGTGCTGGGTCCTTCCGAGCGGCCGATGGAGTGGATCAGGGCCACGCCGTCGTCGGCCAGCAGCCGGGCGATCTGGTCGAAAAAGGTCTGATAGTTGGGCCGTCCCACGTGTTCGAACATGCCCACCGAGACGATCCGGTCGTAGGGGCCGGCGACATCGCGGTAATCGGTCAGGGAAAAGGCGACGCGGCCGGCCAGACCGGCCGCCTCGGCGCGGGCGCGGGCCTGGGCAAGCTGTTCGGTGGAAAGGGTGACGCCGTCCACCTTCACTCCGCTCCAGCCAGCCAGCGATAGGGCCAGGCCTCCCCAGCCGCAGCCGATGTCGAGCACCCGCTGGCCTTCGGCGAGACACAGCTTGGCGGCGATGTGGCGTTTTTTCGCCGATTGCGCCTCGTCCAGCCCCATGTCCGGACGCTCGAAATAGGCGCAGGAATACTGCAGGTCGTCGTCCAGGAACGAGCGGTAGAGTTCGAGCGACAGATCGTAGTGGTGGGCGACGTTGCGTCGCGCGCTCTTGCGTTCGTTGCGCTCGCGCCGGAGCTTGGTCCAGACGCGCTTCACCCGGCCCGGACGCGGACCATTGGGGCGATGACCGCTGTTGCGCGACGCCAGTTCCACCAGATCGTGGATCGTGCCGCGTTCAAGCACCAGCTTGCCGTTCATATAGGCTTCGCCCACCCCAAGCGACGGCTTGGCGACGATGCGGGCCATGGTCAGGCGGTCGGCGATGGTCACCGCCACGGGGGGGCCCGAACCGTCGCCCACGACGATTTCGCGGCCGCCAGGCAGGCGCACCCGCAGGGTTCCGCTCGGAAACATGCCCTTCAGGAAGGTTTCAATGTTCAACGGGAGCGTCCCCCTTGGCCGGACTCGACGGCCGTCTCGCCCGTCCGTGGGCGCTTGGCAATCCACCATTTTGCCGACGCCGCCTTGACTCGCAAGGCCCGAGACACCAATTTGCCATTCGTTGGCACTCAACGGGTCCGGCTGCTAACGGCCGGTCCGGCCGCCGACACACCGATTCATCAGTCTAAGAACCACGGAGAGAAGATTCATGGCGTTTCGTCCGCTTGGCGACCGCGTCCTCGTCCGCCGCGTCGAGGAAGAAGAAAAGACCAAAGGGGGCATCATCATCCCCGACACCGCGAAGGAAAAGCCCCAGGAAGGCAAGGTC
>JBDTIW010000167.1:0-3602 GCA_039936215.1 Caulobacteraceae bacterium
CGGCGGAGATTCACTGAATCGTCGCCCGGCCGATCAAGAGCCCACCCTCGCCGGCCCCGACCTGGATCACCGAGCCGTCGGTGAACTCGCCGGCCAGGAGTTTCTTGGCGATGGGATCGATGAGCTCCTTCTGAATCACACGCTTCAAGGGCCGCGCCCCATAGACCGGGTCGTAGCCGCGCTCGCCCAGCCAGTGGCGGGCGGCGCCGTCGAGGGCGATGGCCATGCGGCGGCCCTCGAGGAGCCTGTCCACGCGCTGGAGCTGGATGTTCACGATGGACTCCATCTGTTCGCGGCCCAGGCGCTTGAAGAGGATGATCTCGTCGATTCGGTTGAGAAATTCCGGGCGGAAGTGGCGACGCACCACATCCATGACCAGGGGGCGCACCGCCTCGGTCTCATCGCCCTCCCCTTGGGCGGCGAGGAATTCGGAACCCAGGTTGGAAGTCATGATGATCAGGGTGTTGCGGAAATCCACCGTACGGCCCTGGCCGTCGGTGAGGCGCCCGTCGTCGAGCACTTGCAAGAGCACGTTGAAGACATCCGGATGGGCCTTTTCCACCTCGTCGAACAAAACGACCTGATAGGGCCGCCGGCGGACGGCCTCGGTCAAGGCGCCGCCTTCGTCGTAGCCGACATAGCCGGGCGGCGCGCCGATCATCCGGCTGACCGAGTGTTTTTCCATGTATTCGCTCATGTCCAGGCGGGTGATCGCCGCCTCGTCGTCGAACAGGAATTCCGCCAGGGCCTTGGTGAGTTCGGTCTTGCCCACGCCGGTGGGGCCCAGGAACAAGAAGGAGCCGATCGGCCGGCCGGCGTCCTGCAGTCCGGCCCTCGCGCGGCGCACGGCGTCGGAGACCGCCTCCAGCGCCTCTTTCTGGCCTACCACCCGGTCGCGCAGGGAATCCTCCATGCGCAGCAGCTTGTCGCGCTCGCCCTCGAGCATTTTTTCCACTGGCACGCCGGTCCAGCGCGAAACGACCGAGGCGATCTGTTCGGCGTCCACCACTTCGGGGGTGAGGGCGTCCCGGTCGGCCTCGCGATCCTCATCGGCGAGGCGCTTCTCAAGCTGGGGAATCTCCCCGTAGGTGATCTCGGAGGCGCGCTGAAGATCGCCCCGGCGTTGGGCGGCGGCCAGTTCGGCGCGCAGGCGTTCCAGGGCTTCGCGGGCCTGGGCGGCCTGACCGACCTTCTCCTTTTCGGCCCGCCAGCGGGCGGTCATGTCGGCCGACTTGGCTTCCAGGCCGCCCAGCTCCGTGGTCAGGGCCTCCAGGCGCTGCTTTGAAGCGGTGTCGGTTTCCTTGCCCAGCGCCTCGCGCTCGATCTTCAGTTGAACAGCGCGGCGGTCGATCTCGTCCAGTTCCTCGGGCTTGGAATCCACCGCCATGCGCACCCGGCTGGCCGCCTCGTCGATCAGGTCGATGGCTTTGTCGGGCAGGAAGCGGTCGGTGATGTAGCGGTTCGACAGGGTGGCGGCGGCGACGATGGCGGCGTCGGCGATGCGCACCCCGTGGTGGGTTTCGTACTTTTCCTTCAGGCCGCGCAGGATGGAGACGGTGTCCTCCACGGTCGGCTCGCCCACGAACACCGGCTGGAAGCGGCGGGCCAGGGCGGCGTCCTTCTCCACGTTCTTGCGGTATTCATCCAGTGTCGTGGCGCCGACGCAATGCAGTTCGCCGCGCGCCAGGGCGGGCTTCAACAAATTCGAGGCGTCCATCGCCCCTTCGGACTTGCCGGCCCCGACCAGGGTGTGCATTTCGTCGATGAAGAGGATGATCGAGCCTTCGGCGGCCGTCACCTCGTTCAGCACCGCCTTCAGCCGCTCCTCGAATTCGCCGCGGTATTTGGCTCCGGCGATGAGCGAGCCCATGTCGAGGGCCAGTAGCTTCTTGTCCTTCAGGGACTCGGGCACGTCGCCGTTGACGATGCGTTGGGCGAGGCCCTCGACAATGGCGGTCTTGCCGACGCCCGGTTCGCCGATCAGCACCGGATTGTTCTTGGTGCGTCGGGCTAGAACCTGGATGGCACGGCGGATCTCCTCGTCGCGGCCGATCACCGGGTCGAGTTTCTCGTCGCGCGCCGCCTGGGTGAGGTCGCGGGCGTAGCGTTTAAGGGCGTCATAGCCCTCCTCGGCCGAGGCGCTGTCGGCGGTGCGGCCCTTGCGAAGGGTGTTGGCGGCCTCCTCCAAACCCTTGGCGCTGGCCCCGGCGACCGCCAGCGCCTTGGCAACCTCGCCGCCCTCCTTGGCCAGGGCGATGAGCAGGCGTTCGGTGGTGACGAAGGCGTCGCCGGCCGCCTTGGCCCCTGCCTCGGCGGCGGCGAACACGCTGGCGGTCTCGGGTTTCATGTAAAGCTGGCCGGCCCCGCCCTCGACCTTGGGCGCCTTGGCGAGCAGGGCTTCGGCGCCCTGATCGGCCGCGTCGGGGCGTCCGCCGGCGCTCTTGATCAGCGCTCGGCTCAGACCGTCCTTTTCTTCCAGCAGCACCTTGAGCAGGTGTTCGGGGCCGAGGTGTTGATGCCGGCGCGCCAGAGCGAGGGACTGGGCCGATTGGATGGCCTGCTTGGCGCGATCTGAATAGAGGTCGAGATTCATGGAGGTCCTTGGGTGGCGATGGCGTGACGCGGATGTAGGTGTGGCGCGAAAGCCACACAAGGGGGACGATCTGGCGCGCCAGACGTGCGCGTCCGTCGGCTTCAGCCGGGGTTCAGCTTGCTGATTTCAATCCTATCTCCAGATGCGAAAGACCCAAGCGAACCTAGGTCCTCGCTCGGCGTTGGAGCCATGAAGCGCAACCAGATCGCGGGAGACAAGGGCGTGGCGCCTACCAGACCAAAGGGAATTCTGGCGCTCGGCTGGGCCTGCCTGGAATCGGCGGCCAGCGGTCGGACGGAACATCGGCCGACCTCGATCGATTATCCGGACACTCTGGTGCGAAGGGCGAGTTTCACCGCCGGCGGCGGCCTTGGCTGGCGCCTTTCCGCCCTGACCACGCCCAGAGCCCGGCCCGCCGCATGGAAGATCGTGGTCGTTACCGGCGCGCCGTCCTGGGCCGAATACTGGGCGCCGGTCCTGGCCGCCCTGCCCCAGAATCGCGAGATGATCGTGGTCGATCGCCCCGGCTTCGCGGCCAGCGAACCGGCGGGCTGCGTCCTGGATATTCGCGATCAGGCCCGCGCCCTCGCCCCTCTGTTGGACGGCGCCCCCGGTCAGAAAGTCCTGCTGGTCGGCCAGTCCTACGGCGCGGCCATCGCCACCCTGATGGCGGCCGCCCGGCCGAGGAAGGTGGCCGCCGTGGCGCTGCTTTCCAGTTATCTGGGGGAACCTGGTCCCACGGCGCGTTGGCTGGTGCGAACCGGGTCGCGATTCCTGAACACCATCCCCCGCGATCTGCGCAACGCGGTGATGGAGGTCAGCCACCAGCCGCCTCAGATGACGCACATGCGTGAGGCGCTCGGGCGCCTGCGCGCGCCTGTTCACCTTATTCACGGCGACCAGGACGATTTCGCGCCGATCGAGACGGCCCGCGCTTTCGCCGGCGCCGTCGCGACACGCTGCCCGATGCGCTTTCACTGCGTGCCCGGGGCCAATCATTTCCTCAATG
>JBDTIW010000168.1:0-11176 GCA_039936215.1 Caulobacteraceae bacterium
TTCCTGCGCCTGGCGGAGATAAGTTGCCGTTGGACTGACAGCACCCGCATGGGGCCAACTTCGCTCTGAGCGACCCCTCTCGGCCAACTTGAAATACGGGAGCGGGGGAGGAAATCCACGGCAACTCCATTGATCTGATAACACCGGTTCAACCTGAAATCGCGCGGAGCATGTCGGCTTATGAGAAGCACAACAAGGATGGGCCTGTTGGCGGCCACGCTGATCGTCGGCGCGGTCACCGCCGCGAGCGCCGCTCACGTGCGGAGCTACATACTGAACGGATACAGCTTCGGCGGTTTTCCGGGGGTCAATACCGACGAGTTGGCGGCGAAACTGAAGGACCAGGAGGGAGCGCGCGTCACGCAGGCGGATATCTCCGTGGACGAAGCCATTCTCACAAAGGAGCTGCAGGCTCGGCACATCGAAGGGCGCCTGTTCACCAGCATTGCCGAAAAACACGGTCGCATCTGGATCATTTTCGATCTGCAGAATCCCGGAGGGCAGATGGCGCGCTTCTGGAAGGCGGGGCACCACCTCAAGGCTGAGAATTTCGAAGGCGCTTCTCGTGTTTCCACCAGCGATCTGGCCGCCGCCACCGGCCTGAAGGAAGGCGACCTGCTGTCGCGTGAAAAAATCGACGCGGCCCGCCAGGCCATCCTGGCGTTGTACGCCAAATCGATGCCGGGCAAGGTGGTCTCTGTTCGCGGCAGGATGCAGAGCAACGGCCAGGGTGAATTGACGCTGACCTGGATGATCACCGAAAAGTGAGCGGCGGCCCAACCCCAGCCCCTACGCGGGGCTCCTTATGAATCCGACGGATATCTTTTCCGACGGAGATTTTTTCCGCTTGCGGCGCCTCGGCGCGCGGGCTAGCGTTCGCGACAATGGTTCTGTTCCAGGGGCATGGGGCGTTCAGTGGAACCATCCGGCGGTCCAATCGTGCCGGTCAGCCTTGTGCCTCGTTTCTGTCGAGGGGATAACCCAATGAGTTACACTAAAACTCTGCTTGTCGGCGTGGCGCTCTGCGCGTTTTGCACCGCTCCGGCCCTGGCCCGCCAAGCGCCACCGATCCATCTGGCGAGCATGGACTCCGCGATGCATGCCCACGTCAAGACCAACGTCGCACACCACAACTTTACGAGCTTCACCGAAACCATCACCTTCACCGGCACGCTTTCCCAAGCCGCAAATCATGAAGTTCCGGTGCTGCTGTGGGGCGAGACCTGGCAGGATACCGCCACTTGCCTCCCGCCGTCGCGTGAGGATCTGGATATCAACCCCAGAAAGACCGGTGTCGGCACGATCAGGATCGGCACCAGCACCGGCCCCACCAGCGCCTGCCCCAGCTCGACTTTCACTTTCTATGGTCCAATGTATGAACTGGAGGCCGTGAAAGCGACCTCGGATCACTTCAGCGGCCCCCTGACGGCAAGGCATTACTCCGGGTATAACCTCACCTTGAACACAAATACCGATCTGACCATCACCCCTTGATCGGGCGCCCGTACCCCCCGGCGCAAGGCGGCGGGGTATGACGTTGTGACTTCAAGGAAAGAGCCAGCGTCTTTCGCCGCTGGCTCTTTTTTTGCGCGCGGCGGCCGCGCGCCAAACGTTGTCGTCGCGAGCGCCGGGCGGTATCTCTCCCCGCGCGCTGGGTGCTGGCATGGGTCTGAGGAAGGCGGCGAGGTGAGATTGTCCATGGCGAGCGCGGCGCCCACGCCCTTTGTCGCCCGTGGCGATCCGCACCCGCCGAAGGACGCCTTGCCGGGGCTTGGCGGCCCGCCGGCATCGGCGGCGCGGCCTATTCTTCCGGCGGCGTTTGCGAGCGACCCGGAAGCGCCGCCGCCGCGGGCCCGGCCGGAAGCGCCGACCGCGCCGCCCGATCACCTCTATGAACTCGGCCTGACCACTGCGGCGATGGGGTTCCACACCGCCGCCATCGAAGCCCTGTGCGACTGCACGAAGCGCGCGCCAGACCACGCGGCCGCGTGGCGCAAGCTTGCGCAATTGCTGCGCCTGGCGGGCGAAGATGCGCGGGCGCAGGCGGCCGAAGCGGCGGCGGAGCGTGCGTCCGCCATGGGCGCCCCTTCGAAGACGGCCGGTGGGAAGGCGGCCGGGGAACGCCTGCCGGCCCGGCCGGAAAAGGCGGAGCGCAAGCTGCGCGACATGCTGTGGGGCGTCTCCGCGGAAAAGGCCATGGCGGCGCTGCGCGATCGCCTGGTCGCCAACCCTAGGGACGCGGCCGCGATGCGGTTGCTGGCGCGCCTGGAAATGCTGGCCGGCGACACCCTGACGTCCTGGCGCCTGCTGGAACGCGCGCTGGATCTTTGCCCGGGCTATATCGGCGCCCGTGAGGATTATACGGAGTCGCTCTTGGAGCGACGCGCCTACGCCGCCGCCGCCGCCATCGAGACCAGGCGCCTGCTGGGCCACGCGCCGCGCAACGCGCGTTACCGCAAAATGCATGCCTATGCGATGATTTTTACCGGCAAGCTTGAGGAAGCGGTCGATCTCCTGGCCGGCCTGCTACGCGAGAACCCGCGCGAGGCGCAATACTGGCAGGCCTATGGGCAGGCCCTGCATTTCCTTGGCCGCCGCGACGAAAGCGAGCAGGCGTTTCGCGAATGCCTGGCCTTAAGGCCGGACATGGGCGAGGCCTATTGGGGACTGGCCGACCTGAAGGGCCGGTTCATCACGCAAGCCGACGTCGCCGCCATGCGCGCCCAGCTGGACGACGAGGCGCTGGAACCCGGCAGCCGCATGCATATGCTCTATGCCCTGGCGCACACTCTGGAACGGTGGGGCGATTTCCCGGCCAGTTTCGCCGCCTACGAAGAGGGCGCGCGCCTGTTTCGCGCCGCGGCGGCGCGGAGCGGCAAGGAGCACGATCGGCCCGCCGCCGCCGATCGCGTGCGGCGTATAAAAGCGGTGTTCAGCCGCGAGAACCTGGAGAAGCGACGGGCGCTAGCCCTGCCGACGGCCCCCGCGGCGGCGGCGACCGGCGCCACGCCCATCTTCGTTGTCGGCATGCCGCGCGCCGGCTCCACGCTGTTGGAACAGATCCTCGCCAGTCACAGCCAGGTGGAGGGCACCCGCGAGCTGCCGCTGATCGGCGACATAACGCGTGCTCTGTCCATCAGCCGGTTGCTGGTGACTCCGGACGCCTATCCCGATTGCATCCTGGATTTGACGCGGGACCAGTTGGCCACGCTCGGCGCCCGCGTCATCGAGCGCGCCGGCGACTATCGCAAGACCGATCGCCCCTATTTCATTGACAAGCGGCCGTGGAACTGGCTGGAGGCCGGCCTGATCCACCTGATCCTGCCAGAGGCGAAAATCATCGACATACGCCGCGAACCGATGGCCGCCTGCTTCGCGATGTTCAAGCAACTGCTGCCGAACGACGCCGCCTTCTCCTACGACTTTGATGATCTCGGCAGCTATTACAACAACTATGTCAGTTTGATGGACCATTGGCGGTCTGTTCTACCCGGCCGCATCCATTTCGTGCCATACGAACGTCTGGTTGAGGACACGGAAACCGAAATCCGCCGCCTGCTGGACTATTGCGGCCTGCCGTTCGAGGAGGGTTGCCTGCGCTTTTGGGAAACCGACCGCGCCGTCTCCACGCCGAGCGCCGAACAGGTGCGCCGACCCATCTTCCGTGACGCCCTCCAACAGTGGCGCAACTTCGAGCCCTGGCTAGGTCCGCTCAGGGAAGCCCTCGACCAGCCAGCCGAAGCGTAGGGCATTTGCCGGCGGCGAAGATGAATCACCCCCAAAAGGCCGCCAAGATAGCGGACGTCTCTCGTACCGCCGGCTTCCAGTCGGCCCTTTTTTCACTTATTCAAGAGCCGGCTGGAAGCCGGCGGTACGAGGGGGAGACGCCATGACCGACGCCGACGCCGACGCCGGATGGCGCTCGCGCCGCTATCTCCCGCATTTCGCCGGCGTGTGCCTATCGCCCGAGGATTGGCGCTGGAGTTCCGCCTCGCACCCCCGCCTGGAAGCCGGCGGTACGAGAGAAGCGGCGGCTTTTCTCGCCCAGCCTTCATGGAAAGACAGATGACATGGACGCCGACACAGACCTCCATGCGCGGGGGGTTCCTGCCTTTCGCGGCGGCGCCGCCGCCGGCCAGGATTTACGAACAGGCGCTCACCTTCGCCGCCATGGGGCTTTACGAGGCCGCCACCTTGGCTCTGCGCGATGTCACCGCCCGCGCGCCCGGCCACGCGCCGGCCTGGGATAGGCTCGCGGACCTGCTGCGCCTGGCCGGCAAGGACAAGGAGGCCGACGCGGCGGGGGCGCGCGGCGGCGGCCAGGGCGCCGCCTGGCCCCCAGCCGCAGACCGGCGTCCTCTCGCGGAGATCGATGCCGCCGAACACGCTCTGCGCAAGCGGATGGCGGAGATCGCGGCGCCCCCCGAGCAATTGAAGGCGTTGCGCGCCCAACTGCGCGGCCACGAAATCGACGTGACCGCCATGCGTCTGCTGGGGCGCCTGGAATGGCGCGGCGGCGACTTGGCGACCGCTCGCGCCCTGTTCGAACGGGCGCTGGATCTGGCGCCGATCTACGAGGGCGCGCGCGCCGACCTGGCGCAACTCTTGCAGCTCCTGAGCGAGGATGCGCGCGCGGTGGCTCAAACCGCCCGCCTCGTCGCCCAGGCGCCGGCGAACGTTGCCTACCGCGCGCTGCACGCCGACGGGCTGCGCGCCATTGGCGACCTGGAGAGCGCCATTCCGATCATGGAGCGGTTGATCGGCGAGGAGCCCACCAACGCGCGCTTTCGTTGCGTCTACGCGCAGGCCCTGCATTTCGCCGGTCGCCGCGAGGACAGCGTGCGGGAATTCCGCGCCTGTCTCGAACTTCAGCCGGACATGGGCAAGGCCTATTGGGGCTTGGCCGAATTGCGCGGCGGCTTTCTCACCGCAGGCGATATCGCCGCCATGCGCCTGCTTCTGCGCGACACCGCCCAGGACAAAAACAGCCGAATGCTGATGCAGTATGCGCTAGGCCAGGCGCTGGAACAGACGGGTGATCTGGCCGGCGGCTTCGCCGCCTATGAGGCTGGCGCCGGGCTGGCGCGAGACATCGCCGCCAGCGCGGGCGCGGTCTATAATCCGATCTGGGACGCCGACCAGATACGTCGGCGCCGCGCGGTATTTTCGGCGCCCGCCCTGGCGGCGCGCGCGGCGCCGGCGGCAAGGCCGGACAGCACGCCGATTTTCGTGCTCGGCATGCCACGCGCCGGCTCCACCCTGGTGGAACAGATCCTCGCCAGTCACAGCCGTGTCGAAGCGACGATGGAGTTGCCGGTGCTCGGCAATATCACGCGCGACCTTTCGCTCAGCCGGTTGATGGTGACCCCGGACGCCTACCCGGAATGTGTGAACGACTTGACCAGCTCCCAACTAGCGGAACTGGGCGCGCGCTATATCGAAGAGGCCGCCGCCTACCGCAAGACGGATCGTCCCTACTTCGTCGATAAGCGGCCGTGGAACTGGCTGGACGCCGGCCTCATCGGGATGATCCTGCCGCATGCGAAAATCATCGATATTCGCCGCGAACCCATCGCCGCCTGCTTTGCCATGTACAAGCAGATGCTGGCGAACGACGCCACTTTTTCCTATGATTTCAATGATCTTGCCCACTACTATACGCAATATGTCGGCATGATGGCCCACTACGACAGGGTGATGCCCGGCCGTATCCATTTCCTGCCCTACGCACGCCTGGTGGAGGACACGGAGACTGAAATCCGGAGCCTGCTGGACTATTGCGGCCTGCCGTTCGAGGAAGGCTGCCTGCGCTTCTGGGAAAACAGCCGCGCCGTGGCGACGCCCAGCGCCGAACAAGTGCGCCGCCCAATTTTCCGCGACGCACTGGAGCAGTGGCGTAAATTCGAACCTTGGCTTGGCCCCCTGAAGGACGCGTTGCGGGCCGCGGAGGCCGCCGCCGCGGCCGCGCCGCAGCCGGCGGGCTATGAATATGCCCTGACCTTGGCCGCCATGAGCATGCACGAGGCGGCGATCGACCGATTGCGGGCGATCACGGCGCGCGCGCCGACGCACCCCGGCGCCTGGCGCAAGCTGGCCGAACTGGTTCGTCTGGCCGGCCAGGACAAGGAGGCCGATGAGGCCAGCGCCGCCGCCG
The DNA here is from genome assembly GCA_039936215.1 of Caulobacteraceae bacterium. GTDB lineage: Bacteria > Pseudomonadota > Alphaproteobacteria > Caulobacterales > Caulobacteraceae > Acaudatibacter. The sequence continues at coordinate 6,155 of JBDTIW010000168.1, forward strand.
ACCGGTGGGCGGGCGCGGCGGCAAAATGGCGGCCCACCCACGATGCGCGGACGCAGGCGCAACTGGAAGACGCCGAGCGGGCTATGCACGAACGGTCCGCCGGCTTGGATCTGACCGGCCAGATGGACGTGTTGCGCCGACGGTTGCTGGAAAACCCCACCGACGCTGCGGCCGCCCGCCTGCTTTCGCGTCTCGAATGGCAGGATGGTGACGAGGAGACATCGCTGACCCTCCTGGAACGCACGCTCGAACTCTCGCCCTTGCACCATGGCGCGCGCGCCGAACTCGCCTTCAGACTCCTGAGCCGAAGCCGTTTCGTCCGCGCGCTTGAGCAGACCACGACCTTGATCGGTGGTGCGCCTCACGTGGCGGAATACCGCGCCATTCATTCCGATGCGCTGCGAGCTGTCGGCGACTTCCCGGCCGCCCTGGCGGTGACCGAGGCGTTGGTGCGTGAACATCCACGCCAGCGGAGCTTCTGGGGCGGCTACGGCCAGCTCCTGCAATTTGTCGGCAGGCGCGACGAGAGCGCGCGGGCCTTTCGCACCTGCCTGGAAATTTCGGCCACAATGGGAGAGGCCTACTGGGGCCTGGCCGACCTCAAGAGCGGATCCTTGACCCAGGCCGACGTGGCCACGATGCGCGCCCACCTTACGGAGGCGAATCTGGAGCCGTCCAGCCGCATGTATATGTATTATGCGCTCGGTCATGCGCTGGAGCGGGCCGGAGATTTCGCCGCCAGCTTCACCGCCTACCTCGAAGGCGCGCGATTGTTTCGCCGCTCGTTCGTGGATCGCGGCCAGGCCCATAGCGAGGAGGGGTTCATCGAGCGCGTCCGCGGCCTCAAACGTGTCTACACCGCGCAAACCCTGGCGAGGCGAGCCGCGCCCGCGTCCGCTTCGTCCGCCCCCACGCCCATAGTCCCCACGCCTATCTTCATTGTCGGCATGCCGCGCGCCGGCTCCACGCTCGTAGAGCAGATCCTCGCCAGCCACAGCCAGGTTGAAGGCACCCGCGAACTGCCGCTGATCGCCGACATCATGCGCGATCTGGCGCTCAGCCGCCGCATGATCACGCCGAACGCCTACCCCGATTGTGTGCTGGACTTGACGCCCGCGCGGCTGGCCGCGCTTGGTGAACGCTATCTTGAGGAAGCGCGCGCCTACCGTCGGACGGATCGTCCCTTCTTCATCGACAAGCGGCCGTGGAACTGGCTGGAGGTTGGTTTGATCCACCTGATCCTGCCGCACGCCAGGATCATCGACGTGCGTCGGGAACCGATGTCCGCCTGCTTCGCCATGTTCAAGCAAATTCTGTTCGACGGCGCCGATTTCACCTATGACTTGCACGATCTAGGACGCTATTACAGCGAGTATGCCGGTCTGATGAAGCATTACGAGGCGGCAATGCCGGGGCGAATCCATTTTCTGCAATACGAACAACTGGTGGAGAACACCGAAGGAGAGGTCCGCCGGCTGCTCGACTATTGTGGCTTGCCGTTCGAGTCTTCGTGCCTGCGCTTCTGGGAAACCGAACGCACCGTCTCCACGCCCAGCGCCAACCAGGTGCGCGGCCCCATCTTCCGCGACGCCCTGGAGCAATGGCGCAACTACGAGCCCTGGCTGGCCCCCCTCAAGGCGGCGCTATCCCAACCGCCACGCTCCTGAAACAGAAAACGGTTCGGTTGTCGGTTGCGGATACCATCTCCGTGGCGGTGTAAAAACAAGGTTAGCGCCGCTGTAACTTCGGGCCGCCCTTCCCGCCGGCGTCCGCGCCTCGTTCGCGCTCACCTTCGACGGGGAGCCTCCGCTACTCGCCTACGGCTCAGGCCTTCATCCGTCGCGTCGATAGCAATCACGATGATTTCATTGCCGACTGCCACTCCGCGGGCATAGTCTGCGGGCGACGCCCGAGCACACGCAGAGCGTTTGGCGCGGCCCTCGATCAGGAGGAGGCTCACCCATGAAAACCGTTCCGTTCGCGCTGGCCGGTATGGCCGCCGCGCTCGCCATAGCCACGCCCATCCTCGCACGGGACACGGCGCGGGCGACCGATCTGTTCCAGTTCGGCGGGGCCAGCGGCTACGCCCCGCAGGGCGGGGTGATCGCCGACCGGAGCGGAACCGTATTCGGGACCACCACCCTCGGCGGGACCGGTCCCTGCATCGCCGACGCGGGGTGCGGCACGGTATACGCGCTCTCGGCGCCCGCCGCCGGCGGCGGTTCATGGGTGTTCAACAAGCTCTACGATTTCCAGGGCGGTCAGGACGGCTCCTTTCCCAGGAGCCAACTCACGGTGGCCCCCAACGGAACCGTCTACGGCTACACGGCGGACGGGTCGCCAGGCGCTGTGTTCCGGTTGACGCCGCCAATGATCGCCGGCCAGCCGTGGGCGTTTAAGGTCCTCTACGTCTTCACCGGCAAGGCCGACGGCAACCTTGAGGCGGTGTTTTCGCCGCTGATCTTCCGCCACGGCGCGCTCTACGGCGTCGCGTCCGGCGGCGCATCGACGGCCTGCGGACAATTCGGATGCGGCAGCGTGTTCAAACTGACGCCCGGTTCGGGGGGCGGCGCCTGGACCCTGAGGACCGTGTTCAGATTCGCCGGGGGCCCGGAGAGCGGCGAGCCGAATGGGATCGTGGGCTTCAATGAGCCCGGCCCACTCTATGTCTCGACATCCCTGGGGAGCGGCGCGGTGGTCGAGGTCTCGCCGCCCGCCTCTCCCGGCGAATGGACCGAACAGGTGATCACGCGCTTCGATCGCGACGGCGGCGGTCACAGCCCCTCCAATCTGGTGCTGGCGCCCGACGGGTCCTTGTTCGGCCTGACCAATACGCGCGCCGGCCTGGTCTTCCACTTGACGCCGCCCGCCGCCCCCGGGGCGCCCTGGACGCGCGCGGTCATCGCCACCGTTGTCGATCGCGGCTACGGCCCCGCTTCGCTGGCGGTGGGCCCCGCCGGCTCGCTGATTGGCGCGATCCAGGGCGATTTCGATTTCTTCGCCGGGGCGGTGTTTCAGCTTACCCCGCCGGCGGCCGGCGGTTCCTGGACCTATGCCGAACTGTTTAACTTCAATCGCTTCCAGGACCGCAATCCGATCAACGTGGTGCCGGGTCGTCGAGGCAATCTGTTCGGGGTGCTGGGCGGGGGCGATTCCACCAACGGATCGCTGTTCGAATTGACATTGCCGTGACGCCGCAGATGGCCGCGCGCTGCGAAGGTGCGCAAGCCCATGGATGACCATCTCGAGCGGATCGCCCGCGACGGATACACCATTGTCGAGGGCGCCATCGAGCCGGATCTGATTGAGACCCTGAACAAGGCGCTGGACCGCCTGGAGCTTGATCTGGACGCCAAGCCCGCCGCCAACGCCTTCGAGGGCGAACGCACCGTCCGCATCTACAATCTGCTGGCCCACGGCGCGCCGTTCACTCAGGTTCCCGTCCACGCCGCGGTGCTGCCGATCGTCGAAGGGGTTCTGGACGCCGGCTGCCTCATCTCCTCGCTGTCCTCGATCGCCATCGATGCGGGCGAGACCGCCCAGCCCATCCATGCCGACGATCATCTCATTCCGCTGGAAAAACCGCACCGGCCGATCATCTGCAACTCCATGTGGGCGCTCACCGACTTCACCGAGGCCAACGGCGCGACCCGCCTGGTTCCCGGCAGCCATCTGAAGGCCAACCCCGAATACGGCGGCGACTATCCGACCGTCGCCGCCGAGATGGGCAAGGGCTCGGTGCTGATCTGGGATGGGGCGCTCTGGCACGGCGGCGGCGCGAACCGGACGGAGAAAAGACGCACCGGCGTGGCCATGAACTATTGCGCCGGCTTCATCCGCCAACAGGAGAATCAGCAACTCGGCCTGGCCCCCGGCCTTGTGCGGCGCTTCGAGCCCAGGCTCCGCGAGCTTATCGGTTATGGCGTCTATCGCGGCCTGATCGGCCACATCGACAAGAAGAGCCCGGTCCAGATCCTGACCGGCGACGGCGCCTTCCAATCGATCTGGGACAGCAGTTGAAGATCGCCAAGTGATCCGAGCCGCGGTGGCTACGGCCGCGCGCTCAGGAAATGCAGCAGGTCCGCGTTGAACTGAGCGGGGTCCTGCAGGAATGAGAAATGGCTGACGCCCGGCTGAATCAGCAGTCCGGAGCCGGGAATCCGCGCCGCCATATATTCCGTATTGTCGCGCTTGATCGCCTCCTCGTGGTCGCCGTCCACGATCCAGGTCGGCGTGGCGATCCCGTCAAGCTGTTCGGCGGTGAAGTGAGGCTGGGTGGCCCACATGGTGGCGATTTCGGCGAAGAACCTCGGGTAGTCGCCCGGCGTCGGTGAGAGACTCTCATATTCCCGCCGGGCGCGGGCGACATAGGCGGTGAAGATCGGGCTTCGAGCAACGTCCTTGACGCCGTCCGGGTCGGAATTGGCGCCGAACGCGAACAGCCTGGTGAGGCGCTCGGGATGATGGATGGCGATATCCAGGCCCACGATGGCGCCGTCGCTCCAGCCGACGATGGCCGCCTGGCGAACCTTCAGGAAATCCATCAGGCCAAGAACGTCGGAGGCCATCAGATCGTAGCCGATCGGCGCCGCGTCCCGGGTGCTGCGCCCGTGGCCGCGACTGTCCATGACGATGACCTCAAAGCGCTTGGCCAGGACGCGAACCTGGTTGCCCCAATAGGTGGAATTCGCCAGGCCCCCATGCAGGAGAATGACCGCCTCGCCGCGGCCGAATACCGCGTACCAGACCTTGATTCCGTTGACGGGGGCGTAGCCGGCGCGCTCGGCGGCGGGCAAGGTTGGCGTGGCGGGCAGGGTGAGCCATTGCGCCGCCGCGTGGGTGGCGCGCGCGGCGCAGAGGACGCAGACCAGCAATATGAGCGAACCGAACCCGCGCATTCCGCTGGACCCGCGTCCCGTGCTCACGCCGGATTTACCAGCCGAACCCGGCCCGCCAGGTTCCCTTCGCCAGGGCCGCCTGGCCCGGGATGCTGGGATGGAAATAGTCGATCGTTCCGATGTC